>JAICPV010000355.1 GCA_025929655.1 Pyrinomonadaceae bacterium | reverse complement strand
TCGATCGCATTCCTGGCTCTGGCGGCCGCGTATTTGAATTACCGACAGTCCATTGGCGAGATAAACGAAGCGATCGTGCAAGTCGAAGATGCGGAACGGGCAAAGGCGGAAGCCGAACGTGCGCGTCGCGTCGAGGCTGAAAACCACGTCTATCAACTTGCGGTTTCGCTCGAAAAAGAAGAGCTCGCAAACGACGCTCTTCGGAAAAGCGAAAGCGCATTCCAGCATGCGGCTCTACACGATTCGTTGACCGGCCTACCGAACCGCAAAAAGCTCTGGGCGGTCCTTGGGGACATGATCTCGGAGTATCGTCAGGACCCTTCGAAACCGTTTCAAGTCTTGTTCATCGATATTCGCAGTTTCAAAAACATCAACGACTCGCTCGGCCACACGGTCGGCGACAAAGTTCTGACGATCGCATCGAAGCGGTTCGTGCGAATGCTCGGGCCTGACGACGTTGTCGCACGGATCGGCGGAGACGAATTCGCGATCGTGTTGCGAAATCTATCAACGGCCGGGAAAGCACAAAAGGTCGCGCGAAAGCTGCATCAAAATATCACACAGCCATTCAGCCTCGGAGGTAACAAGATCTCGATCGACGTGAACATCGGCATCGCCCCCTGCGACGCCGAGTACAGCACGCCGGAAGAGATCCTGCGCGACGCGGACATCGCGATGCACTACGCAAAGGAAAAAGAGAACGGCTTCGCGGTATTCACGAAGGAGCTTCGCGAACGTTTCCTCGAGCGCATTCGATTTGAGATGGACCTTCGCCACGCGCTCGACCGTGAAGAATTATCGATGCATTACCAGCCGATCGTTTCGCTCGGCGACGGCCGGCTGATCGGTTTTGAAGCGCTTCTTCGCTGGCATCATAGCGAGTTCGGCTTTATTCCGCCGAACAAATTCATACCCGTTGCGGAATCGTCCGGACTCATTCAGCCGATAACGGTCTGGATCCTGCGGCAAACGACGCAGCAGCTCGCCGAATGGCAAAAGATCTCGCCCGCGTACCGCGATCTCGTCGTCAGCGTGAACATTTCCGGAAAGCATTTGACGAAGGACGACCTGATCGATGACGTGGAAAACACCCTCGCGGATTCAGGCATTCGTCCCGAAACCCTGAAGCTCGAGATCACGGAAAGCACGGCAATGGAGAACGCCGAGCACACGATCAACCTGCTTAACCGACTCAAGCAGATCGGCGTGCAGCTCAGCATCGACGATTTCGGCACAGGGTTTTCTTCGCTGAGCTACCTGCAGCGGCTCCCGTTCGACACGCTAAAGATCGACCGCTCATTCGTGTATTCGGTCGGCGAGAACGGCGAAAATTCCGAGATCCTTCAAACCATTATCTCGCTCGCGAAGAACCTGAAGATGCGCGTCATCGCCGAGGGCATCGAAACAAACAGCCAGCTCGCCGTTCTCCAGAACCTCGGCTGCGACTACGGCCAGGGGTATCTGTTAGCGAAACCGAAATCTAAGGATGAAACGGAAAAGCTGCTATATCAGCATCCGGCCTGGCTGCCCGACAGCGATCATAATGCTGAAACATCACTCGTATCGAAAAAAGAAACTCCTGTTCCTGCTTATCGCTCTTAGCCGCACGTGATCTTTCTGTGTTAGCTGTATTTTTTTTCCGGTTAGCCTTGTAGGCCACAGAATACACAGAATCTAAATTTGTATTTCGAGGAACTCGTCGATCCGCTCGTCTCTATTCGGAAACGGGCGGTCTTTTGTTTATAATCGGGAAGAATCACTTTTTCATGAGGAGTAACAAAACGCTATGTTGAAACGCAGCTTGTTTCTGGCGGCGATCGTCTCGCTTCTTGCTGTTTCGATCCCGGCGCAGAGCGAGGCTTATCCCAAAGCAAAAAAGGTCGAGCAGACGGACGAATTTCACGGCGTCAAAGTCGCCGACCCGTTCCGATGGATGGAGGACACGAAATCCGCCGACACGCAAACCTGGATCGAGCAGGAGAATCGGATCACCGATGCGTATTTGAAGTCGATCCCCGAACGCGATTTCCTGCGCAAACGCCTAACCGAGGTTTGGAACTACGAACGATATTCCGCTCCTCGCAAAGTAAAGGACGGTTTCTATATCTACTCGAAGAACGACGGGCTGCAGAACCAAAGCGTTCTTTACCGGTCGAGCTCGATCACCGACCCGGGCAAGGTCTTTTTCGATCCGAATAAATTGTCTGAAGACGGCACGGCGGCCCTGAGCGGCGGCGGGTCGTTCACCGAAGACGGCAAGTATTGGGCATACGGCATCGCCCGGTCCGGATCGGACCGAACGGAATGGCGCGTACTGAATACCGAAACCGGCGAGCATCTCCCGGACACGCTTGCGCCGAATCGACAGGGCGGCATTTCGTGGCTGAAGGACAATTCGGGATTTTTCTATAGTGCGTTTCCGCCCGCCGAAAAAGGCAGCGAACTGAAACAGGAGACCTACAACCAGAAGATCTACTTCCACAAACTAGGAACTCCTCAATCCCAGGACTTCGTGGTTTACGATCGTCCGGACGACAAGGAGCTGTTCGTCGGCGGCTTCGTCACGGAGGACGGCCAATACTACATCATCAGCGTCGGCAAAGGCACGAGGCCTGAGAACATGGTCTATTACATGCCGCTCAAAGGGTTCGATCCCTCGACCGGCCTGGTCAAGGGCTATCAGCCCGGCGTTGCTGTGCCCGACAACGACATCGCCGCAAAACGCCGTTCGCAGATACATCCGCTCGTGACCACGCTTGACGCGAGCTATAACTTTATCGGCAATGATGGCCGGACGTTTTATTTCTCGACCGACAAAGGCGCTCCGATGAGCAAAGTTGTCGCGGTCGACACAATGGTAAAGTTGGGCAAATGGTGGGACGTTATCCCGGAAACGAAAGAAGCTCTTCAGGGCGTCGGCCTGCTGAACAACCAGTTCGTCCTCAACTATCTCAAAGACGCTTCGACGATGATCAAGATCTACGACATGAAGGGTGCACATGTCCGCGACGTTGAGCTTCCGGGCATCGGCTCGGCAGGCGGCTTCGGCGGCCGGCGTGAGGACAGCGAAACGTTTTACACGTTTTCCAGCTACAACGCTCCGCCGACGATCTATCGCTACGACATGAAGACCGGCAAGAGCGAGGTCTTCCGGAAAGCGGGCGTCAAATTCGACGGTTCGCAGTACGAGGTCAAGCAGGTTTTTTATACGAGCAAGGACGGCACAAAGGTACCGATGTTCCTCACGTATAAGAAAGGCATCAAGCTCGACGGGACGAACCCGACGCTGCTCTACGGCTACGGCGGGTTCAACGTTTCGATGACGCCGGGCTTCTCGGTCGCACGCGTGCCGTGGCTTGAAATGGGCGGCGTGTACGCTGTCGCCAACATCCGAGGCGGTGCTGAGTACGGCAAGGACTGGTGGACGGGC
>JAICPV010000351.1 GCA_025929655.1 Pyrinomonadaceae bacterium | reverse complement strand
CGGACGTAATCACCAACTACGGATAAAGGTTTCGTTTGTAAACGCGCGTCATCGTGGGTTGGTATTCCGCAATCACTCAATGTTGGCTTATACACGGCTACCCGCTGCGGAGTCAATTTTCGCCTTCGTTCATTACCAGTCCCTCGGCACTCGCCGCCGCCTTTCTGCTATACTTTTTCCTTTTGCTTTTCCTTTCAAATGGACGAAATAATTGAGCAGAATCCCGTCCCGTCCGCACATTCCGCGGATTCAAGGCCGCGGTGGCGCACTTATCTTGAGACCGAGCAGGCGACCCGGACGGTCTATTTGGTATTCGGCTTTCTGGCGATCGTCATGATCATGTGGTTCCTGCAGTTTCGCACCGACGCGATCTGCTGCGGCGACTGGGACGGCTATTATCACATTCGCTGGAGCCAGCTTTTGTGGGAGAACTTCTCGCAGTTCAAGTGGCTGCCCGAGTTCAAATGGCTGCCGCTGACGGTCCTTAACCCGCAGGATTACAACGATCATCATTTCCTGTTCCACCTTTTGCAGATCCCTTTCCTGTGGTTCTTTGAGCCGGTGACGGCGGCTAAGGTCGCGGCGGTCGTGTTTTCGTCGCTCGCGATCTTTTCGGTCTATTGGCTGCTGTATCGGTACGATGTCGACCATCTGCTGCTGTGGTTCGCGGCCATCCTGACATGCGCGAACATGTTCTACTACCGAATGAACATGGCGAAGGCTCCGCCGCTGACGATCGTCTTTACGATCGCCGGAATTTACTTCCTGTTCGAGCGCCGTTACGTGTGGCTGCTGCCGCTAATGTTTGCGTTCGTGTGGACATACAGTTTGTTCCCGCTGCTGTGGATCGCTGCGCTCATTTGGGTCGTCATCATTGCGTGGAACGAGCGAAAGTTCGAATGGCCGCCGCTCGCGTACACCACGGCCGGGATGGTCCTGGGGAACGTTATCAATCCGTATTTCCCGGCGAACCTGTCGCTGTTTTGGGAGCACTTCATCACGAAATTCAAGATCGGCTCGGACTTTGCCGTGTCGGTCGGCGGCGAGTGGTACCCGTACACTGGGATGGAACTGCTGACGCATTTTCCGGTCGCGATGATCGCAATGCTGGTCGGCTATATCCTGTTCATGCCTCGCGGCGGCAAGCTGCCTGAAAAAGCAACGTTCTTTTTGATGTTCGTTACGATCCTGCTGGCAGCCCAGTTTCGCTCTAAACGTTTCGCAGAGTATTTCCCGCCATTTGCCATTTTGTTTGCAGCTTTCAGCATTCAGGCTTTCAGCCGGCGAGAAAAGCACGAGCTGCCCGACGGCCTCATTCGCGAGATAGACCCGTATTTGGATTCGGATAAAACGCGAGCGACGAGCGAATGGTGGCACGTTTTCAAACAAGCGGCAGTGTGGACGCTTGGCATCGTTTTGATCGCGGTCTTTTTCATAAACATGCGCGGGCTGCAGGCTTTTGGAATCGATTATGGCGGCCTTATCGGTACGATCCACGATAATGATCGAACGGATAAATATCAAAATGCCGCCGAATGGGCCCGGGATGCCATTCCGGAGGGCGAGCGGATCTTTAACGCCAATTGGGACGATTTCCCGAAGCTGTTCTTCCACGACACGCGCCACGAGTACGTCTACGGCCTGGACCCAAATTACCTGTATTCGGAAAACCCCGACCTCTACAAGCTTTTGACCGACATTACGTCCGCGAAGATAGACGAAGCTGGTCCGCAAATTCGCTCGAAATTTGGCGCAAATTACGTTTTCACGGATGCAAAGGAAAACGAGGAAATGGTCGCGAAACTGCTCGACAGCGGTTGGGCAGAGATCGTGTACGAAGACTACCAGGCTCGTATCCTGAAGATCCGTGAGGAGAAGGGCGCGGCGCCGACCGACGAAGATGCGCCCGAAACGCCGGAGGAAAAAAAACAGCTCGATGACGAAGAGCGCTCTGCGAATGCTAACGCGAATGCCGAACCGGAAGACGAGGAGGATCAACCGTGAGATTGATCGTTTTTCTGACCTCGGCGTTTCTTTTCTCTGCGTGTGCGCCAAATCAGCGGATAATCAATTCCGCAAATGAGCGGCCGCCCGAACCCGATTCCGTCTCGCGTTCGGCGACCGTGACACCTGTACGGATAGAGGACGATATTGCCGCGATGAAGATCGCGGATTTCAATTTCATATATGTTTTTCGGCGAAAGGACGGCGCGCTCCTTGATGCTGACGATCGCTCGTACTTGGGGGACACGATCCCGTCCGAGGTCAATCGGCGAAAGATCTCCGACGAGGGCCGGGCGGTCATAATCGGCTCCAACTTTCGCATAACGCCGGATATCATGAATATTCTCAAAGAACGATTCGCGTTCGAGGACCACTCGAAACCGGCAAGCGAGATCATGCCTGCGAACTCAAATAGCCGATAACCTACAATGGCTGAGCCCGAAGCCCCAAACAATCTTACTGACGGCAAGCTGGCACGGATGCGGGCACCGAATGCCAGGCGCGTTTTCCTCGATCCGACGTCCCCGTCGATCCGTTCGATCGCGCGCGTGGTTATCATAACGCTGCTGATCGTCTTCGTGGCGAATCGCATCGAGGCGATCATCGGTGCGCTCACATTCCTTACGTTTCTTGTCGTTGTTTCGATATTTTTGGCTTACCTTATCGATCCGCTGGTTCGAGCGATCCAACGCCCGTTTCTCGAAACAAAATACGAACGATGGATGCCGAAATCGCTGGCGATCACATTGACGTACATATTGGTCGGGGCAGTGCTTAGCGTCGCGATCGCCAGCATCGCGCCGAGCGTGATCCAACAGGGGAAGGATTTCGGCGCGAATTTCCCGGCCTATGCGGCAAGCATCCGCCAGGGTTTCAGCGATCTCAACCGTCGCTTCGATCGGCTGCGCGTACCCGAGGACTTTCAGGCGAGGATAAACGATCAGGCGATCGCGATGGGCGAACGGATCACCGCCGGCTTTGGCAACGCGATTATCGGGGGTGCAGTTTATCTGCCCTGGCTGATCATTATCCCGATCTTTTCGTTCTTTTTCCTAAAGGACGTGAACAGTTTTCGCGTCGTCGTGCTGCGCGTATTTCCCGCGGGCCGGTGGCGCTTACGCGCCGAAAAGATCCTGCACGACGTAAACGCCACTCTTGCCGCGTACATCCGTGCACAATTGATCTCCTGCCTGTTGATCGGCACGATTTGCACGGTTGGTTTCTACCTTATCGGATTGAGGTACGCACTACTGCTGGGCATTATCGCGGGCATCTTCGAGTTCATTCCCGTGATCGGGCCCTTGACGGTCGCGGTCATCGTTGTTCTCGCCTCCGCCTTTTCAGACGAGCCGAACAATGCGTTCTACGTTGCGGGCTTTTTGCTCGCACTCCGGATCGTACAGGATTACTTCTTCTACCCGCGGATCGTGCAGGGCGGCATTCATCTTCATCCCGTGGTGATCATACTCTCGGTGCTGGCGGGTGAACAGG
>JAICPV010000294.1 GCA_025929655.1 Pyrinomonadaceae bacterium | reverse complement strand
CTCGCGGGCGCGATCATCACCGAAAAGATCTTTAGCTGGCAAGGCCTCGGGCTATTGCTTTTGGAAGACGGGATAGCCAAACGCGATTACCGCCTCGTCCAGGGCTGCGTGCTCGTTATCAGCGTGACGTACATTTTGGCGAATTCGCTGACCGATCTGGTCTATCGACGACTCGACCCCAGAATACGGCTCAGCTAAAAACTAAAAGCTAAAAACTAAAAATTAAAAACTAAGAGAAGACGATATGGAGACAGGAGGAAAGTTTGTTTTAAGGGAGAAGAGTTATGCATTTGCGATTCGAACTGTAAAGCTTTATCAGTTCCTTTGCACCGAGAGGAAGGAATTTGTTTTGAGTAAACAGCTTTTGCGTTCCGGAACCGCGGTGGGAGCACTTATTAAGGAAGCTGAATTCGGACAATCTCGCGCAGATTTTCGAAACAAGATGACGATTGCGCTCAAAGAAGCGAACGAAACAGCCTATTGGCTTTCGCTACTGAAAGACACTGGCTACTTGACCGAAAGAATGTACCAAAGTGTGCATGTTTGGAATTAGTGAAAATGCTGGTTGCGACGGTAAAGACAACACGGCGTCCACTATAGGTAACTTGCCAAAAATAGTCTACGTTTTTAGTTTTTAGTTTTTAGTTTTTAGCTTCGAATGAATCGACTTTCTTACATCGGCATTGCGATCGCGGCGGTTGTCGTCATTTCGGCGATCTTTGCACAGTTCATTGCTACGCATGATCCGACAGCGCAGGACCTGGCGCGGCGTTTTCTTTCGCCGTCGGATGAACATTGGTTCGGCACGGACGGGCTCGGGCGCGATGTCTTTTCACGAGTGGTTTACGGAACACGTATCTCGCTCCAGGTGGGCATTACGGTCGTTCTGGTTTCCGGCGTGATCGGGATAATCATCGGCGCGATCGCGGGATTTTACGGCGGCTGGGTAGATAAAATTTTGTCAGGTTATTTGTTCAATGTTTTTCTGGCTTTTCCGGGATTGCTGCTCGCGATCGCGTTGGTCGCGTTTCTCGGCGCTGGATTGGGCAAGCTCATCCTGGCGCTTTGCATTATCGGATGGGTAGGATATGCACGCGTGATGCGCGGGCAGGTTTTGAAAGTTCGGGAATACGATTTTGTGGTCGCAGCACGAGCGCTCGGCGCCGGCAATATGCGGATCTTATTCACGCACATTCTGCCAAATGCCATCCAGCCGCTGATCGTGCAGGCGTCGCTCGGAATGGCAGGCGCAGTTTTGTCCGAAGCATCCCTTTCGTTTTTGGGTCTCGGCATTCCGCCTCCGGCCCCGAGCTGGGGAACGATGATCGAGGAAGCCAGGAATTATTTCTCGACATTTCCGCATACTCTTTTCTTCCCCGGCGCAGCGATCGCGCTGACGGTGCTCGCTTTCAACTTTATCGGCGACGGCCTTCGGGAATATCTCGACCCGAAGCAGCGTGCTCGTTAATTAAATGCGGATCTTTCCCCTCGGCGACAACGCGGTCACGGTCGAATTCGGCAACGAGATCTCGCTTGAGCTAAATCGAAAAGCGATCGCGTTAAGCGAACATTTCGAATCGAATCCGTTTCCGGGATTTATCGAGTCGGTTCCCGCCTATTCGTCTACAACGATCTTCTTTGAGCCGGTCAAAGTTCGCGATGCGCATATCGGCTGTCGGACCGCATGCGAAGCGGTGAGTCTGATCGTCGAAACAGCTTCTGCAGAAATTCGCGACAAGGTCGAAACGGACCGGGCTACGGTCGAGATCCCCGTCATTTTCAATTCCGCCGCATCCCTTGACCTTGACGAAGTGTGCAAGTTTGCCGGCCTTGACGCGGACGCTGTCGTTTATACATTTCTCAAACGTATTTACCGCGTTTTTATGATCGGGTTCCTCCCGGGCTTTGCATACATGGGCGAGGTGGACGACCGGATCGCGATCGCACGAAAACAGTCACCGCGATTGAAAGTTCCCGCAGGCAGCGTCGGCATCGCCGGAAAACAGACAGGGATCTATCCGCTCGAATCGCCGGGCGGTTGGCAGATCTTAGGCCGTACGGAATTGAAGATGTTCGATCCGAATTCGGATCCCTCGTGTCCGCTGAGGCCCGGCGACCGCGTGAAATTCGTCCGCGCATAAATGAGTCTGATCGTCCGAAAACCAGGAATTCTCACGACCGTGCAGGATCTCGGAAGATTCGGCTCACGGCGATTCGGTATCAATCCGAACGGAACTATGGACAAAGCCGCGGTCCGCGCTATTAACGTTGCGCTTGGAAATGACGAAAATGCCGCTGTTCTCGAGATGCATTTTCCGGCGCCGGAGATCGAATTCGATTTGGAAACGGCATTCGGTATTTCCGGTGCCGATTTCGGCGCCGAACTGGATGGCGGTCCAATTCGAAATTGGTCCACAGCTCAAGCGCCAAAGGGTACTGTTCTCAAATTCCGAAAGAAAGCCCTCGGAAGCCGGGCATATCTCGCCGTCAGGAACGGCCTCGACATCGAACCGTGGCTGGGGAGCAGAAGCACGAATCTATTGGCGAACGCGGGCGGCTTCGGGCGGCAACTAGCCGCCGGTGACGTTGTGCAATGCCGCGAAAGCAGGATCGATTCACCGATCTCCATCGGCCCGTCGTTCAGCGCGGGTTACACCGCTGTGCCCGCGTTGCGGATACTTCCGTCCGGCGAATACGGTTTACTGACGGCATTGAGCGAACAGGTATTCCTTTCGGAACGATTCACCTTAACAAACGATTCAAATCGAATGGGTTTTCGCCTCAAAGGACCGGAGCTGCATCTGGTTGAAAACAAAACGCTCGTCTCTTCTGCGGCGAGTTTCGGAACGATCCAGCTGTTACCTGACGGACAAATGATCATTCTAATGGCCGACCACCAAACGGCAGGCGGCTATCCGCGGATCGGAAACATTATCTCCGCGGACCTTCCGATCGCGGGACAGCTCGGGCCGGGGGACCGAGTGACGTTCAAGGTTGTTTCTGTAATGGAAGCAGAAAATGCCTTGGCCGAGTTCGAACGTGAACTTAGTTTTCTCAAAATGGGCGTTCGTTTGAAGCGAGACGTGCACGCTTGATCTGTGATAATCTCTTTCGCCAAATGCGGACCTCGATAGACTTAAATTGCGATCTTGGCGAAGGCTGTCCGAACGATGCCGAGCTGATGCGATTTATCTCTTCAGCGAATATCGCGTGCGGTTTTCATGCGGGCGATGCGAACACGATGAAGCAGACCGTCGAGCTCGCGATCGAGAACGGCGTGGCTCTCGGCGCGCATCCGAGCTTTCCTGACCGCCAGAATTTCGGCCGTACAAATATGTCGCTCCCTTATGAAGAAGTCACACGCATTGTCGGCGAACAGATCTCTGCCTTGGGAAAGATCTGTGACGAACAGGGCACGGCTTTGCGTCACGTGAAACCGCACGGCGCACTTTACAACATGGCGGCGAAAGACCGCGAGCTGGCCGCCGCGATCGCGTCGGCAGTATCTGGTTTCGATCCCGATCTTATTTTTGTAGGGCCGCCGAACAGTTTTATGATCTCTGAAGCCGAAGCTCTCGGTTTGAGTACCGCATCGGAAGTGTTCGCGGATAGAACATATCAACCGGACGGTTCGCTAACGCCGAGATCGCAACCGAACGCGCTTATCGAGAACATCGATGAATGTATCGAACATGTTTTGCGAATGATTCGCGAGGAAAAAGTGATCGCTACGGAGGGCACCCCGGTGAGGATCAAGGCCGATACGATCTGTATCCACGGAGACGGCGAACATGCCGTGGAATTCGCGCGAGCTATAAACGATGCGCTCCGAAAAGAAGAGATAAACATTCAACCCCCGCTCAAATAAATGAAAAAAGCATCGCTTAGGTCCGTGATCCTGGGAGCGGCGTTCCTAATGGCGACATCTGCCGTCGGCCCGGGTTTTCTTACACAGACAACAGTGTTCACGAAACAGCTCGTCGCAAGTTTCGGATTCGTTATTCTTCTTTCCGTGGTCCTCGATATCTTCGCGCAGCTCAACATTT
>JAICPV010000140.1 GCA_025929655.1 Pyrinomonadaceae bacterium | reverse complement strand
TGAAATAACAAATAGGAGAGAAGATGAGCAAAGAGAAATTCGACCGATCGAAGCCGCACGTGAACGTCGGGACTATCGGGCACGTGGACCACGGGAAGACGACCTTGACGGCGGCGATCACGAAGGTGATGTCGAAGCACAATCCGAAGATGGTGTTCCGATCGTTCGATTCGATCGACAACGCGCCGGAGGAGAAGGCACGCGGGATCACGATCGCGACGGCGCACGTGGAGTACGAGACGCCGAACCGCCACTACGCACACGTGGACTGCCCGGGGCACGCCGACTATGTGAAGAACATGATCACGGGAGCGGCGCAGATGGACGGTGCGATTTTGGTCGTTGCAGCGACAGATGGCCCGATGCCGCAGACCAGGGAGCACATCCTTTTGGCGCGGCAGGTCGGGGTACCGGCGATGGTGGTGTTCATGAACAAGGTCGATTCGGTGGACGACGCCGAGCTGCTCGAGCTTGTGGAGATGGAGATCAGGGAACTGCTCTCTTCATATGAGTTCCCGGGCGACGAGATCCCGGTCGTGCAGGGGTCTGCATTAAAAGCCCTTGAGGGCGATGCGGCATGGGAGCCGAAGATCGACGAGCTGATGCAGGCCGTGGACGACTACATCCCGACGCCGGAAAGAGAGACGGACAAGCCGTTCCTTATGCCGGTAGAAGATATCTTCACCATCCAGGGGCGAGGGACAGTAGCGACCGGAAGAATTGAACGCGGCACGATCAACGTCAACGAGCCGGTGGAGATCGTCGGTATAAAGGAGACGAGGAACTCGGTCGTCACGGGCGTCGAGATGTTCAAGAAGCTGCTCGACTCGGGGATGGCCGGAGATAATGTGGGCCTGCTTTTAAGAGGCGTCGAGCGCAAGGAGATCGAGCGCGGGCAGGTGATCGCAAAGCCGGGGAGTATAACTCCTCATACGAAGTTCAAGGCCGAGGCATATGTATTGACCAAAGAGGAAGGCGGAAGACATACTCCTTTCTTTACCGGGTACCGTCCGCAGTTCTACTTCCGCACAACGGATGTCACGGGGGTGGCAAACCTGCCCGAAGGCGTCGAGATGGTGATGCCGGGCGACAACATCCAGATGGAGATCACATTGATCGCCCCGATCGCCATGGAGAAGGGCCTCCGCTTCGCCATCCGCGAGGGCGGCCGCACAGTCGGGGCCGGTACGGTGAGCGATATTGTTGAATAAGGTTTGGAGTGCCAGCTTTAGCTGGCCCCTCCATAACGGCAGGCCGCCTAAAGGCGGAACTCCGAACTAAGAATATGATCAGTGAAAAAATCCGCATCAAGCTGAAGGCGTACGACCATCGCGTTCTAGACCAGTCAACGACCGAGATCGTCGATACTGCAAAGCGAACAGGTGCTCGAATCGCTGGGCCTATACCGCTGCCGACCATCAAGAACAAATGGACGGTATTGCGTTCGCCGCACGTCGATAAGAAATCGCGTGAACAGTTCGAGATCCGTACGCATAAGCGTTTGATGGATATTCTCGATCCGACGGCGGAGACGGTCGATGCATTGATGAAACTTGATCTGCCCGCGGGTGTGGATGTGGAGATCAAGGCGTTCGGTAAAAACTAACTGTTTAGAGTGCAAGCTTTAGCTTGTTTGTCGTTGCCACACGCCAACTCTAAATGAAAGAGACAAGCTAAAGCTTGCACTCTGAACCAAAGAATATGATCAGTGGAATCATTGGTAGAAAAGTCGGAATGACGCAGATCTTTGCCGAAGACGGGACGGTAACACCGGTCACTGTCATCAAGGCGGGGCCGTGCGTCGTTATCCAGACGAAAAGCGCCGCAGGGCGCGACGGCTACAACGCTGTCCAGCTCGGACTGGTCGAGGAAAAGCCGGTTCGTTTGAAAAATGTAAGCAAGCCGCTTCAAGGCCATTTCGAAAAGACCGGCGGCGGCACGCCCCCGACGCGAATTTTGAAAGAGATCCGCCTTGGCGGTGAACCGGAAGCCGCGATCGGGGACCAGATCAAGGTCGACGTTTTCGCTGATGGGGACAAGATCGAAGTGATAGGCCGCTCGAAGGGGCGCGGTTTCGCGGGAACGATCAAGCGCCATAATTTTAGTCGCGGCCCGGAATCGCACGGTTCGATGAACGTCCGTAAGCCGGGTTCGATCGGTCAATCGGCGTATCCTTCGCGTGTGATCAAGGGAACGAAATCTTCGGGCCACATGGGCGACGATCGTGTCACCGTAAAGGGTCTGACCGTTGCGAAGGTCGATGCGGAAAACAATTTATTAATGGTTCGCGGTGCTGTTCCAGGTGCGAACGGAAGCGTCGTTGTAGTAAGGAAGAGTTAAGTAAGAGTTACGCCTTTGGGTGTGATCACGCGTAAACGCGTAACTCTTACAGGAGAATGATATGCCTACCGTAAAGGTTCGCAATTTGAAGAATAAGGAAGTGGGCGACGTTGAGCTGTCTGATGCCGTTTTCGGCGTCGAGCTTAACGAATCGCTGATCCATGCGGCGGTGATGAATTACCGAGCCAACGCAAGGGCCGGAACGTCGGCGACGAAAACGCGCGGGAACGTTTCGGGTTCGGGCCGCAAGCTTTGGAAGCAAAAAGGAACCGGTCGTGCGCGTATCGCTTCTCTACGTTCGCCCTTGTGGAAAGGCGGCGGCAACGTTCACGGGCCGCAGCCGCGCGACTGGTCGTACCAGATGCCGAAGAAGATGCGCCGAGGTGCGCTCCGGTCGGCACTTTCGGAAAGGCTTCGCGAGGGGAACCTTATTGTCGTGGATGCATTCGAGTTCAATGCTCCGAAGACAAGCGAGTTTATCGGAGCGATCTCCGGTCTTGCGCTGACGGACGATAAGCGGAAAGAGGTGAAAACCCTTATCGTCGATTCGCTCGACAATCAGAACCTCATTTTGTCGTCGCGAAATGTTAAGAAGACGACCGTTACCAATAGTTTCGGCCTGAATATCTACGACATTCTCTACGCCGAGAAGCTTCTGATCTCGAAAACGGCGGTTGAAGAATTGAATCAACTTCTCGACCCTGCCCGTGAAGGATCGAAGGAAAAGGAAGCGGCAGTAGAAGAGCCTAAACCGAAGCGAACAGCGAAGCCGAAGGCTGAAAAGAAAGAGGCCGCAGAACCGTTGGAAGAAAAGCCGGCGAAAAACGCCAAACCTGACGGTGGAGATGTTGCTCCGGTTAAGAAAAAGAGAGCGCCTAAAGGCGTCACGGCCCCCGAAGTAGTGAGCGAGGAGGCGGCGAATGATGAATAACGTTTGGGAGATATTGAAGTCGCCGGTCGTTACCGAAAAGAGCGTCATTCTGAAGGAAGATTCTTCCGAAGAGAATTCGGACCGCAAGGCCGGACAAGTACTGACATTCCGCGTCGATAAGAAGGCGACCAAGCCGGAGATCAAGAGCGCGGTCGAAGAGATATTCAACGTTAAGGTCTCGACTGTTCGCACTGTTCAGTACGAAGGCAAGGTGAAAAAGCGCGGCCGCCAGGAAGGACGGCGCCCGAGCTGGAAAAAGGCGTACGTTACCTTGAAGAAAGGCGAGCCGATGGTGGACTACGCAGAGGCAATTTAGTGAATAACTAATAACGAATAGTGAATAGTTAAGGACCGAGCACTTTTAGTTTTTAGTTTTTCGTTGTTCGCTAAAAAGATATGGGAATCAAGAGATTAAAACCGACATCCCCGGCGCGGCGCTATCAGACCTATCTGACGCGCGACGAGCTGACGCCGGGAGCAGAACCCGAGAAATCTCTGCTCGAACCAAAGAAAAGAATTTCCGGACGCAACAGCGACGGCCGGATCACGGTCAGACGCCGAGGCGGAGGCCATAAGCGGTTCTATCGCGTGATCGATTTCAAGCGTGATAAGGCGGGCATTCCCGGCAAGGTGTCGCAGATCGAGTACGACCCGAACCGCTCGGCGCACATCGCGCTGATCACGTACCTCGACGGTGAGAAGCGGTACATTATCGCTCCGGTCGGTTTGAAGGTAGGAACATCGATCTTAAGCGGCGAAGAGGCCGACATTCTGCCGGGCAATGCTTTGCCGATAAAAAATATTCCGCTTGGAACGGAAGTTCACAATATCGAGCTTCGTCCCGGAAAAGGCGGGCAGATGGTTCGTTCGGCCGGCGGCTTCGCACAGATCGTCGCGAAAGAAGGCGAATACGCGCAGCTTCGCATGCCCTCGGGCGAGGTACGAAAGGTGCCTGTAGTTTGTTACGCGACCGTTGGTCAGGTCGGTAACACAGAGCATGAAAACGTGTCTCTCGGCAAAGCGGGCCGGAATCGTTGGTTGGGCAAGCGTCCTAAAGTTCGCGGGGTCGCGATGAACCCGGTAGATCACCCGCACGGCGGCGGCGAAGGAAAAACCTCGGGCGGCCGCCACCCGGTAACGCCCTGGGGACAGCCGACGCGCGGTTACAAAACCCGCCGGAACAAACGCACGAGCAACATGATCGTGAAAGATCGGAGAAGGAAATAGGAGTGCGGAACGCGGAAGGCGGAATGCGGAATGAAATCCAAAATCCAAAATCCAGAATCCAAAATTGAAAGATGCCTCGTTCATTAAAAAAAGGGCCGTTCATTGACCTGAGTTTGCAAAAGACTCTCAGGAAAATTTCCGAGGGGGCCTCGAAGCCACAGGCCATCCGAACATGGTCGCGCCGTTCGACGATCACTCCGCAGATGGTGGGTTTGACCTTCGGCGTGCACAACGGCAAACGTCATATTCCGGTCTTCGTTACTGAGAATATGGTCGGACATAAATTGGGCGAATTTTCGCCGACGCGAATGTTCAAGGGACACCCGGGAACGAAAGCGGAGAAGATGGCGAAACGGAAGTAGTGAATAACTAATAGTGAACAACGAAAAGTGAAGAAAACTGTTCACTGTTCACCGTTCACCGTTCACTAAAATGTTATGGAAGCGATAGCTAAAACAAAATATCTCAAGGGCAGCCCGCGGAAAACGCGGCTAGTGATCGACATGATCCGCGGTGTGGATGTTTCGCGTGCGCTGGCGATCCTGAAATTCACCGACAAGCGTGCGGCCGACCCGATCGAAAAGACGCTTCGGTCGGCGATCGCAAACGCGACGTACCAGGCCGAGCAGCAGAATATCGCCGTCGATCCGGACGATCTTTGGGTGCGGAAATGCTTCGTGGACATGGGCCCGACCAAGCACCGGCGCCGCATGCGACCCGCGCCTCAGGGCCGTGCATACCGCGAGCAGCGTCACTATTGCCACATCACTATTGAAGTGACGAGCGAGGAAAAGCCGAAGACGGAAAAAGAATTGAAGGGTGAAGCCGCTAAAGCTAGGCGCGCGGCTGAGCCGAAGAAACCGGCAAAGAAAGCAGCCGCGCCGAAAGCTGAAAAGAAAGCAAAGGCGGAAAAGGTTGAAGAGGTTGAAACTCCGGCAATGGTAGAGGCGGCAGAACCTACGCCGACGGAAACGGTTGAGAGCGTTGACGCGAAAGGCGATGCCGAGGTCGCAGATGCGAAAAATGTTGAGACGCAGACGACCAAAGCGTTGAACGAAACGCAGCCGGCTGATGAGAAGCAGCAGGATATTAACGAGGAATTGGAAAGGCAATAGAAGGAACGCGGACATCCATGTCCGCAAAATAAAAAATGCGGACTAGGAAGTCCGCGTTCCAAAGAATATGGGACAAAAAGTTCATCCATACGGCTTTAGGGTCGGGTACAACAAAGACTGGCACTCGCATTGGTACACCAAGCAGGATTTTGCCAAGTTCCTTGCCGAAGATCTTCAGTTGAAACGCGACCTGAAAAAGAAATTCGCGGGCGGCGGCGTTTCGCACATCGACATCGAGCGTGCGGCGACGCGAATGAAGATCATCATCTATACTTCACGCCCGGGCATCATCATCGGACGGAAGGGGGCCGAGATCGAGAAACTACGCGAGGACCTGGCACGCAAGACCGGGCGCGAAGTGCTGATCTCGATCCAGGAGATCCGTCATCCTGAATTGAACGCGCAGCTGCAGGCCGAAAAGATCGCCCAACAGCTTGAGAAGCGAATCGCGTTCCGCCGTGCGATGAAGAAGACGATGGAGGAATCCATTCGTTTCGGAGCACAGGGGATCAAGGTGATGGTCGCGGGCCGCTTGAATGGCGCTGAGATCGCACGCACCGAATGGTCGCTCGAAGGCCGTCTGCCGCTGCATACCCTGCGCGCGGACGTGGACTTCGGATTCGCGGAAGCGTTGACGACGTTCGGGATCATCGGCGTGAAGGTTTGGATCTACCGCGGTGAAATTCTCGACGCGAATGCTTCGATGGCCCGCGGCACGACCACCGATCC
>JAICPV010000468.1 GCA_025929655.1 Pyrinomonadaceae bacterium | reverse complement strand
TTATCCAGATCGTTCTGAACCTAATTATCTACCCAAGTGTATGTCTTCTGATCTGGAGATTCTTTAGAAAGGAACTGGTCCGGGCGAATTAATGGACAAACCATTCAGACGAAGAGATCTGCTCGGGATCCGCGACCTTTCACCCGCGGAAATCACCGGCATTCTTGATACGGCGGAAACCTTTCGCGAGATCTCCAACCGCGAAGTAAAAAAGGTCCCGGCGCTTCGCGGAAAAACGGTCATCAATCTCTTTTTCGAATCGTCGACAAGAACCCGGACGTCGTTCGAGATCGCGGCCAAGCGGTTATCTGCGGACGCGTTGAATATAAGTGTTTCAGCTTCAAGCTTGAGCAAAGGCGAGACGCTGCTCGACACGGCAATGAATCTCGACGCCATGGCGCCGGACTGTATCGTTGTGCGGCATTCGTCAGCGGGCGTTCCGCATCAACTCGCAAAGGTCAGCAAAGCGGCGATCGTCAACGCCGGGGACGGCGCAAACGAGCACCCAACTCAGGCTTTGCTGGACGCGATGACGATTCGCGAGCATAAGGGAAAGGTCGAAGGACTTGAAATTGCCATTGTCGGCGACATCCTCCACAGCCGCGTCGCCCGATCCAACATCCATTTGATGACGAAACTGGGAGCGAAGGTGCGGGTAGCCGGGCCCGGTACACTTGTACCCCTGGATTTCCAGCATTTGGTTGAAAATGGATTAACAGTTTCCCCGAACGTCGAAGAAGCGATCCGCAATGCGGATGTGGTGATGATATTGCGCATCCAGCGAGAGCGGCAGGATTCTGCCTACTTCCCGACGTTGCGTGAATATTCCATCCATTACGGCTTGACGAACGAACGGCTCGATCTCGCTAAGAAGGATGGCATCGTACTGCATCCGGGCCCGATGAATCGGGGAATCGAGATAGCCTCGGATGTTGCGGACAGCTCGCGTTCCCTGATCTTGGATCAGGTAAAATACGGGGTTGCTGTTAGAATGGCTGTCCTGTATCTATCGACGGGTGGAAGCCCCACAAATAATTGAAGACTTTTGGAGAAACGAATATGAGAACGAGCCTTATCGCAATTTCTGTCCTTTTAGGTTTTTGTTGCATTGCATCCGCACAGCCGTCGGCACCGAGGCCCGTGGTATTCACGGAAAGGGACCGCGAGTTTGCGTTGAAGTATCTAAACGACACGAAGGACGATTACATTAAGCAACTCACCGGCATATCCGATGCGCAGCTGAATTTTCGAGCGGCCGAGGGGCGTTGGACGATCGCCGAGATCGCTGAACATATCACGGTCGTCGAGAACGCACTATTCGGAACGCTTACCGCAGCAACTGCCGCGAAAACCTATAAGTGCGAAGAGGTCCCCCGTATTCCCGACCTTGCACTGATACTCGCAGTCACCAACCGTGGGCAAAAATTCACCGCGCCGGAACAGGTTCGTCCTAACGGACGTTGGAAAACAAAAGAAGACCTCATTGCCAACTTTGAAAAGACCCGCGCGACCACGATCGAATATATTAAGAACAACAAGACGGACCTCCGCGGCAGCTTTGTCCAAAGCCCGATGGGAACGGTCGATAGCCTACAGGGAATTCTCTTCATCACGGGCCACGGCGATCGGCATCTCGCTCAGCTAAAAGAAGTAAAAGCCGACTCGAAGTATCCGCCAAAATAAACGGAACCGAAATGAAATGTTCGACATCGAATTCAACGGCACATCATATGCAAAAAGCAGTTATTTTATTGTTAGTTCAGGTATTCATAGTTGCGTTGTTAGTGGCCGATACATTCGCGCAAGCTAAAGTTGCGGTTACTACAACTATTTCTCGGACTCGTGAATTTGATCCGGTTCTCAAGGGCAAACCTGAGCAAGAGTTTGAAACATTGGAACACAAGTTAAGTGATGCTTTTGCAAGTTATGACGTAAAAGCGCTTGAGCAGTTGCTTGGAAAGAATCTTGAGGTTATGGGCCTGACGACTGCAGATGCAAAACCCTTTATTCTTGGAATGGCTGTCGAAGCGGAAAAGTTCGCAAAAGAATACAAGGTTACGGCTGTTGAAAAGACCGGCATGCGAATTCGCATGCTCGACGATATCGTGACTGTTTCGGGTCGAATATTTATCGATTACAAAAAAGAGAACGGTAGCGGCACTTCGGTCGCAAACTTTATGAACATTTGGTCGAGAAATAAGGAAGGAAATTGGCAGGTCATTGCCATGTCTACAGATGGCCAAAAACTGATTCATTACCGGACAATTTAGTTTATGGCGAACCTCTTGGTTTCCAACGGCCATTTGATTGATCCGGCCGCACCTGAAAACACCGGAATGTCCGTTCTCATCGAGAACGGCAAAGTATCGGCATGGATCAACCCGAACGAAACTCCGCCCGAAGGGTGCGAGGTTTTCGACGCCGCGGGACTTCTTGTGGCTCCCGGCTTTATCGACATGCACGTCCACCTTCGCGAGCCGGGACAGGAGCATAAGGAGACGATCGCGTCTGGAAGTGCAGCGGCGATAGCGGGCGGGTGGACCAGC
>JAICPV010000216.1 GCA_025929655.1 Pyrinomonadaceae bacterium | reverse complement strand
GACCGAAAGAAGCTCTATCTTGATCGTCAGATCGGCATTATCGCGAAGAATGCGCCGCTGGCTTTTGGAGAGTGAAAATTCGGAAACGCGGATACGCAGCGGTGTGACGAGGCGGACATCGTCGCCGACCATGCCGAGATTGTATCGAAAGAAATATGTGCCGAAATGACGCCAGCCGTTTGCAAGAAGAGCGTCCAGCTGAGCGGGCGTGATCTTGTCTGCTTCGAATGCTTGATTGATGTATTCGAAATCGGCACCGAGCAGCATAAGTCACCAATTGACCCTGCCTTCTTTCGACGTGTCGATCTCCGCGAGGTTGACGCCCTCGTCGTAGAAAAAGATCTTCATGTTGTCGAAGAGAAACTCGTGGGTGTCGGGATTGGAAACGTCCAAACCGAAATGATTGATCAGCTGCATCTGCTTTTTCTGCCATTCGGCCCAGCAGTCTTTGCACATCTCCTGTGCGATCTTTTGCCCGAGCTCCGTCGGTACAGGCGCGTAACCGATCGGTTCGGTTTTCGCACCGCACCGGGCACATTTGAATTTGTCGCCGAATATCGCCATCTATTGGTCGCTCCCCTGGCCGCCGCTCGTACCCATAAAATTGTCGATATAACCCGTGAAGGGGGCCGGGACCTTTTCCTTTAAGAATTCAGCGACCGTGGTCACCGCGGCCCGGGCCTGCTCTTCAGAAATCCCCGCCTTTTCCGACACTCTCTGCACCAGTTCTTCCATTAAATACTCTCCCTACCGCAAAATGTCTGTTTTTAAAGACTAACACGCCGCATGCCGGAGTGTTAACGGCCGAAATTACGCGGTATTGCGGATGGCTTCCAATACTTCGTCGTCTTTGGGGCGAAACAAGCTCAGCGGCTGAACTTTGTGATACGCGATCTTTCCTTCTTTATCGATAACGACGACACCACGGGCCGAACGCCCCGGAAGCCACGATTTCATCCCGTATTTGGCGGAAACCTCGCCGTCTGGATCAGATAAAAGCCTCAACGGGAGCTGATTCTTCTCAGCAAACCCGGCATGCGATTCGACCGTATCCGTTGAAATACCAACCACTTCCGCTCCCGTGGCCTGATACTCCGACCAATGGTCGCGAACAGAGCATAATTGTGCCGTGCAGACCGGGGTATTGTCCCCTGGATAAAAAAGGAGTACAACTGTATGTCCTTTGTAATTACTCAGCGCCCATTCTTGGCCTTCGCCGTCTTTAAGCGTCAATTCCGGAGCGATTTCTCCTACTTTCATTTCTAGTTTACTGAGGGGGCACACTCGCTACCGCTCGTGTTTCCGCCTGTGGCCTTGAAATCTCGTATGTCTTTGAAGGGTCTATCGACGTCCGTAAAGTCCGGACGGTAGTAGTAGGACGCGGATTCGTATTCCTGCATAAAGCCTTCCTCGATCCTTAAGTCTTCGAGCAGCGAGACGGCTTCAATCCATTCGCCTTCCGATATGCGTCGAGACAATAAAATGTATCGCGGGTCGGTCGCGGCCCTGTTCGTCGCATAGTACTGGGCCATAAGTGAGATCGCCGTTTTCGGCGAAAGCTCGTCACGGATCCAGCGCAGGCTATCTTCGATCCCAGCGATATCGTTGGGCAAAATAAGCAGGCGGATCATCAATCCGCGTATGAGCAAGCCGTTCTCGTCGAAAACGAGCTCGCTGCCCATTTGCCGGTGCATTTCTTTTATCGCCGCACAAGCATGAAGCGCATAATCGCGCACTTTCGAATATTGAAATCCCGCAGCGGAATCCGCGTATTTCAGATCGGGAAGATAGATATCGACAATGCCGTCGAGCAGTTCTAAAACTTCGACCGAATCGTACGCGTTAGTGTTGTAAACGATCGGCAGCCGCAGGCCTTGCCGCGCGGCGAGCAAAATCCCTCGCGCCATCTGCGGGGCGAAATGCGTCGGAGAGACGAAGCCGATATTGTGGCAGCCGCGGTCCTGGAGCTCGAGCATCATCCCTGCGAGGCGTTCGTGTGTGACCTCGTTTTTCTTTTGCTCCTTCCAGGTTTGCGAGATCTGGTAGTTTTGGCAATAGACGCAGCGGAGATTGCAGTTCCCGAAAAAGATGTTCCCGGCGCCTTTCGTACCGGACAGACATGGCTCTTCACCAAAATGCGCGGTGTAGCTGGATACGATCGGAAGCCGGCCCGAATAGCACGCGGCGATCTCCTCATTCAGACGATCATTGCCGCAAAGCTTCGGGCAGACAGAGCACGAACCTAGTAACGCCTCGAGCTTTTCGACGCGCCGCTCGAGCTCATTCTCCGCCAAAAGTGTCAGGTATTTTGCGGCCATCCTTTATTCTCGCAAGGCCCATTCCTCGCTGTCTGCCCTGTGTCTTGTATTTGACCGCGACGTCGTGCGGGGCCACCTTTCGCGCAAGCTCCCAGGTGAAATCCATTTCGGCATTGACGGTCGCCGTCGCCATGCGCGTCTCCCGGAGCATCAAAATGCTGCCGTAGAAAAGAAACATTATCCCGACCACTCCGATCGGTATCGGCACCCAACGCGGAAACGGGAGCCATTGATAGGCTCCGGCGAATCCGGCTAGCGCGATCGACACGCTCGTCATGATAAAGAACATCAGGCCGTAATAAAACGCGCCCATCCCTCTCTGCAAGATCCGTGACCGCGTCGTGACCTTGTCCAAAAGATCGACCACCACCTCGACGCGTTTTTCGTAAAGCGGGATCGATTCTTTGTTCTCGACGTAGATCAGAGCGCTCAGTCGATCTTCGAGTGCGCGAACGCGGTCAACAACGCGTCCCAGCCGTGTGGAGGTCGAGAGCACAAGAGAACCGGTAGCCGAGATCAGCAAAGCGGGCGTCACCATCGCCGTTAGAAACTCGATGATCGTGTTCAGGTTCGAAACGCTGACGACGTCGTCGGTAGCCATAGTGTCTTAGTTTACCGCATCCCATTCAGGCGTCAGCGCTGTGTTTTCTGAGCTTCAGTGAAAGAGCGATCATCATTGCTCCGAACATTATCGCGTATATGCCGACGATGAAGCCGATAGCGAACGCGCCGGAAACGGGATTCAAAAATACAAGCACGCCGAACGCGACGGAGATCAAACCGCTCAGGATCATCCAAAATTCGCCCTCGATCTGTTTGCGGATACGGATGGCGGTGATGATCTCGAAAATGCCGGTGACCAGGGCCCAGGCCGCGATCAATATCAACCATGCTTCGCCCATCGCAGCGGGTTGGATGATGGTTAGGATGCCTATCAGTATTCCCAACGCACCTTCGAGGATAAGCCACCACCAGTTTTCGGTTTTAGCGTTGGACGAAAAAGCAGAGACAATCGCGAAGATACCATCAACGAGAGCGAAGGCTCCGAAGATCAAAACGAGTGCCTGAAATGTCGCCAACGGAAACACCAATGCGACGATCCCGAAAATTAACGCAAGGATCCCTCGGACGAGGAACATCCACCAGTTTCGAGCCAAAAGCATTCTGTACCCCCTTACTTGATCAGCCTGAATTTTGTAAGGCAAACATGTTTGCGTTGTTTGCTTCGCGAGATCACAACAGGATCGGTCTTTCCGTAAGGTTCTCCGGTCGCGATGTCTTCTTCTTCTTTGAAAGCTCCCTTTTTATACGTGACCGAGCAATCGTCGTATTTATTGCAGACCTCGAGCTTAGTGCAGATAACTTCATCGTCACGTTCATATATGTAGTAAGTCGCGCCGGAATACGGCGGACGCGGATAGTTTTCGGTGCGAATGGTCACCTGACCTTTCTGAAGGCCGGCGGGAAGAACGAGCAAAGTCGCTAAGGGGACCAGCATTGCCGAAAGTACGTATCTAAACATAAAGCCTTACCCTCAATTAGTATCGCGCGCGAGGACGCGCTCGACCTCACGGCCCATCCGTCCAGTGAGCATATACCAGATCATTTTGAAATCCGAGATGAACGACCAAAGAGGATACTTGAACGTGGCCGGCCGGTTCTTTTCAACGAAAAAATGAGCGGACCATGCGAACGCGTAACCGACGACTAAGAAAAGCGGAAAGTAATACCATCTGCCCGTAGCAATAAAAAAGACCAGGAGTGCGACGCCGAGCGTCGTTCCGACGAGATGCAGAATTCTGGTCATCGGCTTGGAGTGTTCCTGAACGTAGAAATCCCAAAATTCCCCGTACGTCTTTATCATTACGAATAGGCCCGGAAATATTCGGCGAGCAATATACCGATCACAATGCAGATGAAGAACGCGACGATCCCAAGCGCACCTGCTATAAGCACGGCGATCATCACCGTACTGGCGGATTTGAACTCCCTGGCGAGCAGCAGATGTGCTATCCCTCCAGCGATCGCCGCCAGCGCGAAAACGAGGAGGAAAGCGAAAATACCGTACGCCCCGAACGAATAAGTCGCGTCCGACTCGTCGTACCCGTTCAGTGCAAGTATCAAAACGACGAAGCCGACCACCGCCAGAATCACGGAAATCACAAGAGATATTAGAAATGCAGCGACCTTAGCCCCCATAAGCTTTCATTTAGGTGAAAAATCGTAGCACATTCTGCATCCGGATACGCAAAACCCGCATCCATTAGACGTTCTTGGAATGGAGGGTCCGCCCATGAAATACAAAATTGCATTGTTTGCCGTTGTCGTTCTCGCTTTTGTTTCCGCATCGGCCGCTCAGGAAGCCGCCAAAATTCCCAATCTCGCGATCGACATGAAAGGGTACCTGAAGATCGCGAACGAGGCCGCAAAACACCGCGAAAAACACCGGCTGACGGAGATTGAATTCTTAAAGATGAGCGCGGAAGCAGGAGTTGTGATCCTCGACGCCCGAAGTAAACAGAAATACGACGAGCTTCATATCAAAGGCGCCGTAAATTTGAGTTTCCCCGACATCACGGTCGAAAGCCTTGCAAGGATGTTCCCGGACAAGAATGCAAAGATCCTGATCTACTGCAATAACAATTTTCAAAACGCCGAAGATGCATTTCCAAGAAAAATGGCCGAGGCATCGCTGAACATTTCGACTTATATCTCGCTGTACACCTACGGCTACCG
>JAICPV010000516.1 GCA_025929655.1 Pyrinomonadaceae bacterium | reverse complement strand
GTATCGACACCGAAACACTGTGTGCCCGTATCCAGTGACTTAACCGCCTGAGAAAAGGCGCAGTACGAAGTTCCGCGATCGACACCCAGCTCAACGAAGATCCGTGGCCGCAACGCGCTGATCAGGAACATCGCGAACGGAAGGTGGCCGGCCCAGGCCGTTTCCTCCAACCACACCGGCATTTCCAGACAGATGGGATTCTCAAGTGGGTTAAAGCTCATTTCGTTGAGATCTGCGACGTTTCAAAGTCGACCAGAGGCCGGACAGCACCGGTCATCTTTCCGGCATAGTCACCGCGGGCGGTATCGCCGGTCATCGGATCGAACACGTCAAAACTGACCGCGTCGCGAGCGTTAAAGTGTACGTCCATTTTTGGCAAATACGTCACGATGGCGCAGTTCACAATGAACGATCCTTCCGACATTAGGTTCCCGGGGATCCAACCGGTCGTTACGTACCTTCCTTTTTCTTTGGGCCTGCGCTTCCACTGGCTGCCGTCCTGGATAGTAAAGACATGAAGGCCCTCGGTGTTGTAGACCTGGAAGTTAGGAAGGAGGATCTCGCCCGGCTTTCGCACATCGTAAGTGATCTCGATCCCTATCCGCTTACTTATGTCGAAGCTGCCGCATGTCGAACCGGTATCATCGACCATGCGTGCCTTGATCAACCGGACAGCATCACTTTCGGGTGCGAGCGGATCGCCTTCGAAGTGGCGCTCGCTTAGCGTTCCCCAGCTATTTGCAACGTAATCGCGTACCACGTCGACCGACGGGCCGTCACTCACGATCGAGCCGTGGGCGAGAGCTATGGCTCGCTTGCACAGACGGGTGATCGCCGCCATGTCGTGTGAAACGAAGATCACGGTCCTGCCCGATTCACCGGCCTCGCGCATTTTCCTCAAACATTTCCGCTGAAAGTTCACGTCGCCGACAGCGAGCACCTCGTCAACGATAAGCACCTCCGGATCGAGATGCGCGGCGACCGAGAACGCCAGGCGCATGTACATCCCGCTCGAATAGTGCTTTACCGGCGTATCGAGAAACTCTTCGATCTCGGAGAAAGCGACGATCTCGTCAAACTTCCGGTTGATCTCGGCGGCTTTCATCCCGAGTATGGCGCCGTTCATGTAGATGTTTTCCCGGCCCGTCAGTTCGTTGTGAAATCCGGTGCCTACCTCGAGCAGGCTTCCCACGCGTCCACGTATCGAGGCACGACCGCGCGTCGGTTTTGTTATCCGAGACAGAATCTTCAGCAGCGTGGACTTGCCCGCGCCGTTGTGTCCGATCAGTCCGACCGTCTCGCCGTCGTCAACCGAAAAACTGACATCGCGAAGCGCCCAGATCGTGTGTTTCGACTCGGCCCGGCGTGCGAAAAAACCCGTGAGCATCTCGCGCACCGAGTTCGGCTGCCGCGACCCGAGCACGTACTGTTTCGAAAGGTTTTCAGCCGTGATCACCTGCATCGGATCAGATCAGATCTGCGAACGAATCCTCCATCGACTTGAATACTAACAGCGAGATCAGCGCGAGAACGAGCAGCGAACCGCAAGAAACTCCGATCACCGGCCAATCGAACGGCGCACCGAACAAGGCGCTCCGAAAGCCGTCGAGAATACCGGTCATCGGATTGAGGGCAAACACGAGCTTCCACTTCTCTGACAGAAGGTTTGTCGGGTAAAAGATAGGTGAGGCGAACATCCACACCTGCAGTAGAAACGGCAGGGCGAATTTCACATCCCGAAACCGGACGTTAAGAGCGGAGAAGAGCGTTCCGAAAGTAACCGCGACGATAAGCGCCAGGACAATGAACAGCGGTGCCAGTAGCGTCTGCGCCGTAACGGCCACGCCGTAATAGAACATCATGCCGGCGAGAATGATCACGCCGAAGATGAGATCGAACAGTGTGGCAAGCGACGTGGCGATCGGGACGATAAGGCGCGGGAAATAGACTTTTGTAACAAGATTCGTGTTGTTGACAAAGCTCGTGCTCGCCAGCGAGATCGAGGTGTGGACATACAGCCAGAGGATCAATCCGCTAAGTGCAAACAACGGGTACGGAACGTTGCCCGTATCGAACCTGGCGAAGTTGCTGAAGATCACCGTGAAGATGGCCGTCGTCAGGACGGGCTGTAATATCGCCCAAGTGACCCCGATCAGTGTCTGCT
>JAICPV010000076.1 GCA_025929655.1 Pyrinomonadaceae bacterium | reverse complement strand
GGTCGCAAAGGACATCGACGGCGTTAAGAGCGTTAAGAATGAACTAAAGGTCGCGCCGAACGACTCGGTGACGAACACTTCGTCGGGGAATGCGAACAGCAACCGACGGTAAATGGATTTTCTCTAGGAGATGTGGGGCGGGCCATCGGGCTCGCCATTTTTTTGCTTCAAAACGCTATCGATCGCGGCGATCACTTGCTCGACCTTGAGGGTCCTGATGCATTTCGGGTCACCGAACTCCTTACATTCGTATCCAGGACACGGCTGGCAGACGAGCTCTCTGAAGACGATCTCGTTCGGAGCGTCGGTCCACGGATACCAGTGAGCGCGGTTGGATGAACCGAAGATCACAACGGTCGGTGTGTTCACCGCCGCGGCGATGTGCGCGATGCCGGAATCGTTTCCCACGAAAAGCTTCGCCTTTGACGCGAGCGCGGTGATCTCGGGGAGAGTTAGGTCGTTGAAGGCGGTAATCGGGACTTCGGACTCTCCTTTTAGTTTTTCCAAAACTTCAATTTCATTCTTTCCGGCAACTGCGACAGAACAAATTCCTTTGCTGGCGAGATATTCCGCGACGCGTGCAAAATTCTGCGTTTCCCACTGCTTGGTTTCGAATGCTGCCGTCGGGTGAAAAATAGCAAACTCGAAGGGCACACTCGCTACCGCTCGTGTTTCCGCCCGTGTCTCTGTGCTTCTCTGAGTCTTTGCGGGTATCTTCGCCATCACGGAAGCGAGAGCGGATGGAATCACAGCAAGGCGCGATCTTGGCCGGTCGCCGACAGGAAAGCCGACGAAGCCTAACAGTGCGAGCTGCTGTTCGGCAGAATGCGTAAACTCTTTTTTCCAGAAATCGGATGACGAAGAAAGCAGGTCCGTATAGAGAAATGAGTATCGATACCCGGTGTAGCCGATGCGGTGTTTCGCACCGGTGGCGTAGGTAAGTAACGTGGACGTGGAGCCGCCGTGAAGATTGAACACCACGTCGTATTTTCGTTCACGAATGTCGCGGGCAGTTCTCATTTTGTCGGTGAAACTTTTTCCGGCGGTGATGATGTTATCCACCGCGTCATGGCCTTCGAGCAATGGAGCGACCCAGTCTTCGAGAAGAATATCGATCTCGGCATCCGGGAGAAATCGCTTAAGCGCAATTAGCGACGGTGTCGCGAGAACAGTGTCGCCGATCGAGCGCACACGCACAACCAGAACGCGTTTAACGGAACCCCAATCGATCTGATCCTGGTTTTTAGCCTTTGGCCTTAGGTCTTCGGCGTTCATCGATCCATGCCTAGACTAAACTGACCACTTGCCACTGACAACCGACAACTACTTTTCGACGGTTGCTTCTTCGATGATCATGACCGGGATGTCGTCCTTTACGGGATAAACAAGCGAGCATTCGGCGTTAACGCATTTAAGAGCATTGCCGTCGGGCTTCAACTCAACCTTTGACTTGCATTTCGGGCAGCGTAGAATTTCGAGCAGTTCTGGACTTAGGGCCATAACGTAACCAGTCAGTTGGCAGCAGCAGTCGGCAGTTTTCCTAGGGTGCCAACTGCCGACTGCTGCTGTCTACTGTTCAGTCTTTGTTCCACATTCGGCGCAGAACTTTGCGCCCGGAGCAAGCTCGGCCTGGCAATTCGCGCATTTTTGTTTTTCCTGGGTCGAGCCGCATTCGGAGCAGAATTTTGCGCCTTCGCGAAGCTGAGCTCCGCATTTCACGCAGGGCACTTTCGCGACTTCCATCTTCGCACCGCAGTCTGCACAGAATTTCGCCCCGAATGCATTCGCTTTTCCGCATGAAGGGCACGTGGCGGTGGCCGCGGGAGCACTGCCCCCTTGTCCCTGCGGGCCGGCCCCGAACGCATTGGCCATCTGGCCGCCAACCGCAAAGCCGGCGCCTAAACCTGCTCCCAATCCCGCGCCACCGCCTTCATTTTGGGCTGCGTCACGAAGAGCGTCAGCAGCCTGAAACTGCATATAACGGTTCGCGTCGCCGAGTGCACCCATTGATGCACGCTTGTCCATCGCGGCCTCGACCTCGGGCGGGAGGCTGACGTTCTCGACGTAAAATTTTGTGACCTCAAGGCCGTAAGCTTTGAAATCCTCGTTGATCTTCGCGCGTATTTGCTCGCCGATCTCTTTGTACTGTGCCGCGAGATCGAGAGCCGGTATTTTCAATTCACCGAGCGCATCAGAGAATTCAGTGACGATCGCGCGTTTGAGCTGGCCGTCGATATCCTCTGTCTGGAAATGAGCATTGGTCCCGGCGATCTGGCGTATGAATTCGCTCGGGTCGACGACTCGCAGGCTGTAGGCCCCAAATGAGCGGAGACGCACGATACCAAAATCCTCATCGCGGAGCATGATCGGGTTCGAGGTGCCCCATTTCATATCAGTGAACTGTTTCGTGTTGACGAAATAGACCTCGGATTTGATCGGGGAATTGAAACCGTACTTCCACGCGCCCAATTTCGTCAGGATTGGCGTGTTACCGCCCTCGACCGTGTAACGGCCGGGCGTGAAAACGTCGGCTACCTGGCCTTCGAAAACGAAAACGGCTGCCTGCGATTCGCGTACGATCAGCTGGGCTCCGTTCTTGATCTCCTGCCCCGCGACCGGAAAGCGATATAAAAGCGTATCCTGCGAATTATCCAGCCATTCGATGACCTCGATAAACTGGTTCATCGCGGCTTCCTTGACCTTGTCAATAATGCTCATCGTGATCTCCTTACAAGTGAACTTACGAAAGATTATATATCAAGGTTCGGTGGTTTTCGCGCTTGTTTGCGCGGTTCGGCGCCTCGATAGCAAGCTATAAAGCAAGATGATCGCCGAGGCCCCGACAATGTCGAGGAGGACGTCGTACGGGCTGCTCGTTCGCGAAGGGTTGAACGATTGTTGAAATTCGTCCATTAAAGCGACCGCTACGGCCAGGACCAACGCGAAGATCGCGGCTTTCAAACGATCGCCGGCAAGTATCTGAAATGCACGGAAAGCGAGAAAGCCGAGAAAGGCGTATTCGACAATGTGCGCCAGCTTTCGAATGATACCGTGGATGTATGTGAGCTTTTCAGGCGAAGAACTCGAAAAAAGAAAATCGAGCAGGGGGCGTATGAAACGGGACGTCTCGTTCATCGAACCCAAGGAACTTCCGAGGCCGAGTATGACGACGATCCAAATGATCAACGGCGCAAAATGGGTCAACCATTTGCGCCGTCTCAAGTTACTGTAAATCGGCCGCAATGTACTACTCTAGAGTAGCCGCGGACATTCCCCCGCCGACAAGATAAAGAATGATCCCGAGGATCATGAGCCCGACCGGTGCCCACTGCGTTTTTTGCATGAACGCCGAAATGATGCCCATTATCGGTTGAAGAAAGATGTTCAGCACACCCCAAAGCGTACCGCCCATTTTAAAGGAAACCACGATGTTCCAGATCCAGCCCACCAGCATCAGGATGCCGCCGAGAATAAATAAGATACTCATTCCTGCCTCCCTGCGAAATTGTTGACTGTAAAAGTGAAAAGCAAGCAAATCTTATATGAAAACCTTTAGGTTTTCAATGAAATTTGCTCGCTCTGAAAGGCTGGCCTAAAGTGCTGCAGCTCCGCTCACGACCTCGATGATCTCTTTTGTGATCGCCGCCTGGCGGATGCGGTTCATGTTCAGCGTGAGCGAGTCGATCAACTCGCCCGCGTTCTTCGAGGCCGAGTCCATCGCCGTCATCCGTGAGCCCTGTTCGGACGCAACCGATTCGAGCATCGCACGGTAAACCTGCGTTACGACCTGTTTTGGCAGCAGCTTTCCAAAGATCTCAGCCGCAGGCTGCTCGTAGATGTACTCTGCCTCAACGCCCCCTTCGTCCGTGGTTTCGGGTTTTATGGACGGTATGGGCAATAGCTGCTCGATCACGGGCTTCTGCGAAAGAACAGTCTTGAATTCCGTGAAAACGAGAAATACCTTATCGACAGCCTCGTCGTCGGTAAAAGTTTCGATGATCTCGTCCGCGATCCTCGCCGCGTCCGAGTAATTCGCAGAGCCGAGCGCTGTCAATCCGACATGCTCCGCTCGAAACGTCACGTTGCGGCGTTTGAAGAAATCGCGGCCTTTGCGTCCCACAGGGATCATTTCCGCCGATTTCGTTGAATTCTCGTTCAGGAATGCCTGTGTGGCCTTGATAACATTTGCATTGAATGCGCCGGCAAGTCCTTTATCCGCAGTCACCAACACGACAAGATATTTTTCATCGCCGCGCGGCGTTAGCAGGGGATGCGAAAATTCGTCAGCAACCTTCGCACTCAAACCGCCAAGCACCGCCGACATTTTCTTAGCGTACGGACGCGCAGCGGTCACGCGATCCTGCGCACGCTTCAATTTCGCAGCCGCCACCATTTTCATCGCCTTGGTGATCTGCTGCGTGTTTTTCACCGACTTGATCCGCCGGCGCATGTCTAAAAGGCTTGCCATAACTAAGGAGTCCAAAGTCTAAGGTCCAAAGTCTAAGGTCGAAAACTTTAGACCTTGGACTTTGGACATTGGACCAATTTTTACGCCGCCGCTGCGGCCGTTTCGCCGTCTTTTTTCCAGCGGCTGGATTTGAAATCGTTTAGCGCTTCGGTCAGATCGTTTTTGAGCGCGTCGTCGATCGCTTTGCGTTCTCGGAGGGCGCTCATCGCTCCCGGATGCGATTTCTTCAGGTAATCGAGCAGTTCCGCTTCGAAACGCTTGAGGTCCTCGACTGCGATGTCGTCGCCGAATCCGTTCGTGACCGCCCAGATAATGATGACCTGGTCCTCAACCTCCATCGGCTGATACTGCGGCTGCTTCAGGATCTCCGTCAGACGCTTACCGCGTTCGAGCTGCGATTGTGTCGATTTGTCCAGGTCCGATCCGAACTGTGCGAAGGCCGCGAGCTCCCGGTATTGCGCTAAGTCGATCCGCAGCGTACCGGCAACGGACTTCATCGCCTTGATCTGTGCGGAACCGCCGACGCGGGAAACGGAGTTACCCACGTTGATCGCCGGACGTACGCCGGAGTTGAACAGATCGCTTTCCAAAAAGATCTGCCCGTCGGTGATCGAGATCACATTCGTGGGGATGTAAGCGGAAATGTCGCCGGCCTGTGTTTCGATGATCGGCAAACTGGTTAACGAACCGCCGCCTCGTGCGTCGGACATCTTCGCCGCCCGTTCGAGCAGGCGTGAGTGTAGATAAAAAACGTCTCCGGGATACGCCTCGCGGCCCGGCGGGCGACGCAGAAGCAACGAAATTTCACGGTAGGCCGCTGCCTGCTTCGAAAGATCGTCGTAGATCGTCAATGCGTGGCGGCCGTTATCGCGGAAATATTCCCCGATCGCGCATCCGGAATAAGGAGCGAGGAATTGCATGGCCGCCGGATCCGATGCAGTCGCCGAGACGACGATCGTGTAGTCCATCGCGCCGAAGTCCTCGAGCTTCTTGACGACCTGAGCCACTGTCGAAGCCTTTTGACCGATAGCGACGTAAACGCAGATCACGTCCTTGCCGCGCTGGTTGATGATCGTATCGATCGCGACGGCGGTTTTTCCTGTCTGGCGGTCGCCGATGATCAGCTCGCGTTGACCGCGGCCGATCGGGACCATCGAGTCGATCGCTTTCAGTCCCGTCTGAAGCGGTTCCTTCACCGGTTGACGATCGATGATTCCCGGAGCGATTCGCTCAACAGGGAAGAACGTGTCCGTAATGATCTCGCCTTTGCCATCGATCGCGTTTCCGAGAGCGTCCACCACGCGGCCGATCATCGCGTCGCCAACCGGCACGCTCATGATCCGTTTCGTGCGTTTCGCTTCGTCGCCTTCCTTGATCTTTTGGAAATCGCCGAAGAGCACGGTGCCGACCTTGTCCTCTTCCAGGTTGAGAGCAAGGCCGCGAACGCCGTGGGGGAACTCTAACAGCTCGCCTGCCATGACTTTTTCAAGGCCGTAGATCTCGGCGATACCGTCGCCGACCTTGATCACTGTGCCGATCTCGTCCACCGTCATCGACGAATCGAAGTCTTCGATCTGTGCGCGAATGATCTCGTTAATCTCGTTTGCTTTGATACTTTCCATGATTAATTTTCAGATAACTTAAAATCCGGATTTTCAATAAGTCCCACCACGTTTCCGAACGGGTCCTTCACCGACGCCACCCTGATGCCTTCGCCGACATCGACGATCTCGGAAACAACGTCCGCCCCGGAAGCTTTGATCTTTTCGAATGTGCTTTCGATATCGGCCACGCCCCAATACGCCGTTTCGTTGTTTCCCTTTTCGACGCCGGACATGTCCGGGTCGAGTCCTAACTCGAATCCGCCGACGCTGTATCCGACGTAGAACGGCTGATCGAAATAGGGTTGGACGCCGGTAAACTCCGCATACCATTTCTTCGCCCGCTCGAGGTCGTCGACGTGATAAATGACCGTTCGAAGCCCCTGTAGCATAAGGTTAAGCCCCGACGAGCTGCTCCCTCAGGTTCTTGAGTTTCGTTCGCACGGAGCTGTCGTAAACCGTCGAGCCGACGCGTGTTATAACGCCGCCGATGATGTCCTGATCGATCTGATAATTCAGTTTCACGCTTTTTCCGGTAAGCTTTTCCAGATTCGACATCAATTCCAGTCTTGCGGGTTCGTCGAGCTCGTGCGCTGAAATTACCTCACCAGAAATGACGCCGCTGCGTTCCTCAAGTACGGATTCGAAACGCTCCGTCACGGCCGGTAGGTCCGTCATTCGGCCGTTCTCGAGCAAAACGCGCAGGAAATTTGACGTTGTCTTGGATGAACGCGCTTTTTCGATCAAAGCCTCGAGAACAGCCTGCTTTCGTGCAGCGGCGATCGACGGATTGGCGAACGCATTCTCAAGTTCGGCGTTGCCGGCGATCATCTGACCCCAAGCCCTCAATTCCGCCCGGACCGTCTCGGCCTCACCGATTTTCATCACGACGTCGGCGAGGGCTGATGCGTATCGGCGGGCGACCGTTTCGTTACTCATTAGTTCAGCCCTCCGATCGCCTGTATGCCGGATTTTATCAATCGTGAATCAGTGTTCGTGTCGACGCTCGAGCGGAGCTTTTCCTCAGCCATGCGAAGGCTTTCGTTAACGGCGAAACGACGTAGTTGAATGCGGGCAACCGCCGCGAGCCGTGCGGCTTCGCCTTCGGCCTGCGCCTTCATCTTCGCCGACTCGCTCGCAGCCTGTTCCGCCAACCGCCGCTTTTCGGCCTCGACTTCCTCGCGAGCATTCTTCAAGATCGCGGCCTTTTCGGAATCGACGCTGACAAGCTTCGCCTCGACGGAAGTTAGTTTCGACAGAGCAGCCTGTTTCTCCTCTTCGGCCTTGATCAGCTCGGCACGGATGACGTCGCGTTTTGCCTTGAATGCCTCGCTCAGCGGCTTCTTGACGAGATACATCAGTATCCATACAAAGAGGCCGAGATTGATGAATTTCCAAAGCTCGAAGCCCGGATAATTAAAATATGTGTTCCAAAACTCGCCGAACCCGCCGCCGGAACCAGACGAGCTTTCGGCAAAGAACAGGAAAAAGCCTAAGAATGAAAACATACTAGCCATTCAGGATATTTGCGGCGATCTTTTCCGCGGTCTTGTTCGCTTCGAGCGCGATGGCAACTCTCGCCTCCGATACTTGTTCGGTGACCGACGCTTTTTCGTCGGCGATGCGTTTTGCGGCAGCCGCCTTGGCGTCCGAAACGGCCCTTTGATAACTTTCCATCGCGGCGCTGCGTTCAGATTCGATCAGCTCGTAACTTTCGTTGCGAGCGGCCAGCATCGCGGCCTCGTATTCTTTCTGCTTTTTCGAAACTTCACTGAGGATCTCTTCCGCCTCGCCGCCGCGTCCGCCTTTCTGCCGCTCGCGCGACTCGAGGATGGCGTTGATCGGGCGGAAAAACGTCCGGTTCAACACATAGATCATTATCAGGATCAACGCGATGTGGATGAAGATCGTGCCATCGGGAAATAGCTGGATCGTAGATTCGGCAAATGCCAACAAAACCATATCAGTTTCAGAAGCCCGTACGTGTCAGTAGCCCGCACGAAGCAAGGGCTTGGCGTCTCCACTCAAAAACGAAGCAAATCCAATAAAATACAGGGCCAAACAAGCGCCAACGCTCAAAACATATAACCTTATCACGCAGATTTTTAAGGGTCAAAGCCTCCTAAAGCCTTTTTAAAGTTCACCCGGTGTGCTAGATTTCCGTGTCGGGGAAGGGTGCCAGAAGCCCGCACGAAGATAGAG
>JAICPV010000536.1 GCA_025929655.1 Pyrinomonadaceae bacterium | reverse complement strand
CGCTACCTTCAGGGTCGGCCGCGGTCGTTGCTCAAGGGGAACACTCAAATGTTCCCGGAAGTCACGTTGAAGATCTATCGTCCGAGAGCACGTAACTGAATGGGGAAACATTTACCGCGCTGCTCAATTGTTTCGAACTAATTGTCAGGACCGCCCGCCAAACGATTTGCTCTTCGAAGGACGGCTGCAGGAGGACGGTTCGCTCGTCGGTACGATCACCTCGCCGAAGGGTAGAGTTGCGCAGTTAGAAGAAAGAAGGAGGTCAGTAGTTATGAAGTCGATCCTTTACTTTGTTTCTGTAGTTTTCCTTTCCCTACCCACGTTTGCACAGAACGTCACTTATGAATCGTATGACAAAGCGCGCGAAGTCCTTGACCGATCGATCACTGCGTACGGAGGCATGGAAAAACTCCGTGCGATCGAGAACGTGACCTTTCGCGCCGAGGGCGACACCGTTCATCGCAATCAAAGCCGTAAGCCATTCACGTTAGACCGCACGCCCTTCAAAGCGTCGTACATAATTGATGCGAAGAACACGCGTTACCGGCAATCACAAGACGGCTGGTTTCCGGGTGGTTACCACTGGGTCAATGGATTTGCGATGAACAAGGCCGAAGGAGTGTCCTGGAACGTGCTGCGTGGCTCGATGAATCCGATCCCGAATATTCCACCGGCGAACTTCCGCGGACGATTGAGAATGTTCCCGCAGTTCATCATTCTTAATGCCGCTAGCCGAGCATCACGTCTGAGATTTATCAGCAGAACAACATTCGATGGCCGCGCGCACGACGTCATTAGTTATGCGAACGAAGACGGGCTCGAGATATCCCTCTACATCGATCAGAAGAGCGGCCTCTTGTCCAAATTTGAGACGCTCGGGACAGATCCGTATTTCGGCGACGTGATCAACGAGACTATATTCCCGGCCTATCGCGAGCATAACGGACAGCTGGTGCCGACCGGACGCGTCGACAGGCGCGGCGGTGATGTCATCAATGACCTGAAGTATCTCGACGTCGTTTTCAATGCGTCGCTCACGGATGACGATTTCAAAAAACCGCCCGACGGAATAAAACCCGCGACGCCGGCACCAACGAATGCGCCATCAAGCACGAAGTACGCGGACAACATCTACACGGTGAGCGCCGCCCCCGATTACAACGTGCTCGTTGTCGGCTTCCAGGATTACGTCTTCGTGATGGAAGCACCGGGCGGCGATGCGACTTCGCGACAGGCGATCGCCGAGATCAAAAAGCTTTTCCCGGGCAAACCGATCCGTTACCTCGCTGTGACGCATCATCATGACGATCATGCGGGTGGTTTCAGGACGTACGTCGCTGAGGGCGTGACGGTGATCGGTCTGCCGGGTGAAAAGACGTTCTTCGAAAAAGTGATGAAGAGTTCGTTTACGATCGACCGCGATGCGCTTACGTTAAAGCCTCAGCCGCTGAAGTGGGAATCGCTCGAGGGACGAAAGCGTGTGCTGACCGATGGAACGACGACCGTCGAGCTGATCGATATCGGTCCGAGCCCGCACGCGGAAGAAATGCTGGTCGCATACCTGCCGAACGAGAAGCTTGTCTTTCAGGGCGATTTGCTCGACCGTCCGGCGAACAACGATCCGCCGACTATCAACGACATTACGGTCCATTTTTCGAACTGGCTCGACACGTCGAAGCTCGACGTCGCGCGCGTGATCGCCGTTCACGGTCCGCCATCGACGCGGGATGAGTTGCGACAGGGTGTCGCTGAAAAGAAGAAGAGTGAGAATCAGAAGGTTGGGCCACGGTAGCTCTTTGAGTTCGGCGGCGTCCCAACTGCGGCTTTGCCGCCATGATGAGTGGAAGGGCTCTGCCCTTCCGACGCTCGCTCATTAAACATCCAGGAGGCTCCGCCGCGGGTAGTTGTAGGGAAGCCGGCGAATTCACTGACATAAATTTTGTTAGCCATCGAATAAATGAAGATCTTTATCATCGGAGCCGGAGCGATTGGAAAAACTT
>JAICPV010000518.1 GCA_025929655.1 Pyrinomonadaceae bacterium | reverse complement strand
TCCAGCAGATCGAAAAATCGAAAAAATAATTAAGGGCGCCATGCGATCTCGCCGGAGTCGGAGATCACCGGCGCCGTTGAATGGAAATCGAGCTGCGAAAGCGAGCGGACTTTTTTGATCGCTTCGCCTGACGGATCGAGTACGGGGATGCCGCGGCCTTCCTGGCGTGCTGCGTGGATGCGGCCGGTGAGGAATTTGCCGTCGGCGTCCAGCGAGGCTTCGAGGATCATTGTCAGCGCGGTTTCATTTTTCAAAGAGAACCAGCCGTAGGTCGCGAAATTGCCTAAGGAATAGGCGATCAGGCGATCCTTGTAGATCTCCATGCCGCGAAGCACGTGAGGGCCATGGCCGAGGACGAGGTCCGCACCGGCGTCGATGACCGTGCGTGCGAAGAGCGGCAGATTTCCCCGTTTCTCGCCGTAGAACAGCTCTGTTTCCTTCGGCACGCGCTGTGCGATGACGCCCTCGGCCCCTCCGTGAAAGGAAACGACGACGATGTCCGCCTTCTTCGCCGCGGCGGTCACAAGCTGCCTTGCGGCCGCAAGATCGTTAACGTTCGGCTGCACGGTATTATGCGCGAAACCGATGAACGCAACTTTTCGCCCTTTCGCTTCCGTATAGGCGGTGGAATATTGGAGCCGGTTGCTGCCGGCGTGCTTGATGCCGAGGGCGTCGAGCGTTTTGCGTGTGGATGCGCGGCCGGCTTCGCCGAAGTCGCTCGCGTGATTGTTGGCAACGCTTAACACATCGAAGCCTGCGGCCTTCAAATGCTTTGCATAGCGCGTCGGCATGCGAAAAGCGTAGCAAAGGATCGGTTTCGGCGTCGCAGACGGCAGAGGCGTCGGGGTCGGAGTCGCATTCGGTGCCGGTGCGCGAGGTTTGCATTTTTCGGAAGCTCCGCCGTCGATGATCGGGCCCTCCATGTTTCCAAACGCGATGTCGGCGGCCGATAGGATCGGCGATACTTCCTTCAGCAGATCGGCACCGTCCTTCGGCGGCATACGGGTGTCATCCGGAAATGTCGAGCCGAGCATGATGTCGCCCACTGCCGCGATCGTGACTGCGTTCGGATCTTCGGTCCTGATGGATCTCGCTTCCGCCTTTCGTGCCGGAGTTACTTCGGAGCCCTGGCTCGCCTGGCACGCAAGGGTAAAGATCTGGACACACACCAGCCCGAGTGCGAAAAACACACTTGGAATTCTTGTTGTGTTTCGGGTCCGGGTGGTGAACATTCCAAGATCGGCAAGACGATGTTATGTCACGCCTGCTACTTAGACAAGAAAATGTGCAATGGGGTTGCTGTTCAGGTAAACAATGAAGGCGGTGTATCACACGCCCGCCACCTTAATCATGCGCTCGCCGGTGCAAGCTTTTCGGATACCTCCGGCTCGCTAGCGGCCGATATCTCGTCCGTCTCCTTTATTAACGCTTCGTCGACGATCTGTTTTTGTTCGAGTTCGTGGATCGCATAGGAGCCGGTCGCAGGGGAAGCCGACGCAGTGCGTCCGATATACTTCAACATAGCATTCGCGGGCTTGATCGCTTCCAGTCGTGAGCGAACAAAGGTCCAGCCGCCCATGTTCCGCGGTTCCTCCTGCGTCCAGAAGATCTCGCGAAGGTTTGGATACGAAGCAATGATCTCCTTCAAGCGATTTTCCGGGAAAGGGTAAAACTGTTCGAGCCGGACGATCGCGGCGCGGGCAGACGGTGTTTCGCCGCGGCCGGCTTCGAGGTCATAGAAAACTTTGCCTGAGCAAAGAACGAGGCGAGAGACTTTGCTGCGATCTTCGACCCGTGCATCGTCTATGACCGGGAGGAATCCTCCTTTTTCCAATTCATGGATCGCCGAGGTCGCGGCCGGAAGGCGCAAAAGGCTCTTCGGCGTCATAATGATCAGCGGCCGAATAACGTCCTGCTTCACTTGCCGCCGGAGTAAATGGAAGTACTGAGCCGGTGTCGTCGGGTAGCAGACCTGGAGATTATTCTCAGCACAAAGCTGGAGATAACGCTCGAGGCGGGCGGACGAATGTTCCGGCCCCTGTCCTTCGTAACCATGCGGAAGCAGCATCACGAGACGGCACCGCTCTTTCCATTTATCCTCCGAGGCAGCGATGTACTGATCGATCATCACCT
>JAICPV010000134.1 GCA_025929655.1 Pyrinomonadaceae bacterium | reverse complement strand
GTTTGATCGAAACCGGAGTGAACACGTTTGTAGAGGTCGGGCCTGGAAAGGTATTGTCAGGTTTGGTGAAGCAAATCGATCGCGGCGTCAGAACTTTGAATGTCGAAGATTCAGAAAGTTTGAGAATTATACAGGAAACGCTATAAAAATCAGGAGAAACTATGTCAGAAGTTCAGGATAAGATCAAACAGATCATTGTTGATGAATTAGGTGTCGATGAGGCCGAAGTCACGGAAAATGCACGGTTCATCGAGGACCTCGGTGCCGATTCTCTCGACCTGGTGGAGCTCGTAATGCGGTTCGAAGAGGAGTTCGACATCGAGATCCCCGACGAAGATGCTGAGAAGATCCAAAGCGTGCGCGACGCTTATGCTTATGTCGAGCAGCATAAAGGGTAAACGGTGAAGCGACGAGTAGTAGTAACCGGCCTCGGTTTGGTGACGCCGATCGGCAATGATGTCCCGACGACGTGGTCGGGCCTGTTGACGGGCGCTAACGGGGCCGACTACATTAAAAAATTCGACACCGAAAAGTTTTCGGTGAAATTCGCTTGCGAAGTAAAGGACTTTGACGCGTTGAGTTTCCTCGACAAGAAGGAAGCCCGCCGTATGGGCGCTTTCACGCATTTTGCCCTGAAGGCTTCAGACGAGGCGATGAAGGATAGCGGCCTCGTGGTCGACGAAACGAATGCCGACATGGTCGGGACTTATATCAGTTCCGGCATTGGTGATTTCTGGGCGATCGAACGCGAACATGAAAAGCTGCTTAATCACGGCCCGGATCGCGTTTCTCCATTCTTTATCGTATCCGCGATCGTCAATTTGGCCGCCGGAAATGTATCAATACGCCACGGTGCAAAGGGCCCCAACTCGGCAACGGCGACCGCATGCTCGGCAGGAGCTCACGCGATCGGCGACAGCTTTCGATTGATCGAACGCGGTGACGCGGATGCGATGATATGCGGCGGTGCCGAGAGTGCGATCACGCCGATGTCTGTAGCGGGGTTCGCTTCGATGCGAGCCCTTTCGACGCGGAACGATGACCCAGGGCGCGCGTCTCGCCCATTCGATGCTGAACGCGACGGATTTGTGATCGGCGAGGGTGCCGGCATCATGATCCTCGAGGAGCTGGAATCTGCAAAAGCGCGGGGCGCGAGGATATATGCCGAGATCGTTGGATACGGAATGAGCGGCGATGCGTTTCACGTGACCATGCCGGACGAGACCGGCTCCGGTGCGAAACGCGTGATGCGCCGGGCTATAGCTGACGCCGGAATTGAACCTGGCAAGATCGGTTACGTCAACGCGCACGGAACATCGACGCCTTATAACGATAAGTTTGAAAGCTTAGCAATAAAGGAAGTATTTGGGGGACACGCTACAAACGGATTGGCCGTGAGTTCTACTAAATCGATGACAGGCCACGCACTTGGGGCGGCGGGCGGTATCGAGGCAGTCTTTTCGGTGAAGGCTATCTACGAAAGGAAACTGCCGCCAACGATCAATTACGAATTTCCAGACCCGGAGTGTGATCTCGACTATATACCGAATGAAGCTCGCGATGCCGAAGTCGATTACGTGCTTTCCAACAGCTTCGGATTCGGCGGAACGAATGCTTGCTTGATATTCAAGCGGTATTCGGAATAGTCAGTACCGCTTGAGGTAGCTGGCGGTTAATTTCAAGGTGAGCCGAAACCTTAACAATTGGAATACTTTCGTTTAACCACCCGCTACCGCAGGTGGTTCTGACTTTATGAAGATCATAGTTTTGATGAAGCAGGTCGCGAACAAGGATGCAGTTTTGCGAATCGGTCCTGACGAAAAGTGGATAAATGAAGCGGATGTTTCACAGCAGACCAACGAATCGGACGGATACGCCCTCGAAGAAGCTCTACGTGTCAAAGAAGCGAAAGGTGATGGAGAGGTGGTTGTTTGCTCGCTGGGCCCTCAATCGGCAAAAACGGTAATAAAAGACGCGCTGGCACGCGGCGCCGATCGGGCGATCCATATTACCGTCGAGAATTCGAACAAGCTTTCTCCGTACCAGATCGCGAAGGCGATCGCTGACGCAATTAGAGAGGAAGATGCCGATCTTGTTTTTACGGGCCTGCAGTCGGATGACGCGAGTTACGGCCAGACCGGCGTGATCCTGGCGGAACTTCTCGGCATCCCGCACGCAACCATCATAATCGAGATCGACCGAGCGTCACTTGGCGATTCGCTTCGCGTCAAACGCGAGCTCGAAAGCGGCTGGTACCAATGGTTCACCTATAAATTGCCTGCCTTATTCACGATTCAATCCGGTATTTCGCAAATACGATACGCTTCGCTGAAAGGGATCATGGCGGCGAAGAAAAAGGAGATCAAGGATGTATCGCCTGACATCGACACATTCGCGGGTGCTCAAACGGTCGAGAAGGTATATATGCCCCTTAAGACGAAACAGACGCAATTGCTTGGAAATGGTGACGCAAAAGCGGCTGCGGTCGAATTAGTGGAAAAGCTAAGAACAGAGGTTCGTGCGATATGATCCTCGTCTTTATCGAACACAAGAACTGCGCTCTAAACAGGACTTCGCTTGAAGCGATCACGGCCGCCCAATCTATAGGAAAAGACCTCGGCTTAAAAGTCGCTGCCGTCCTACCCTGCGATAAGGATTGCGGGCTTGCCGAGGAGATCGCTCAATACGATCTGGATAAGGTCATCGTCGCGAAAAACGACAAACTTGGGATTTACACGCCCGATGCCTATGCGGATGCCTGGGAACAGGTAATCAACGAAACGAATCCCCAATATGTGGTGATGGCTCATACCTATCAGGTTCGCGATTTTGCTCCAAAGGTTGCGGCGCGGCTTGGAAGAGAAGTCGTCGGCGACTGCATTCGTTACCGTGCGGAAAGCGGCAAGCTGATCCTCTCCCGACGAATCTTCCTGGGCAAGCTCGACGCGGACGTTTCGATAGGCGGCGAAGCTCCCTATTTTCTAACGTTCCAATCAGGTGCTTTTCGTGGCGACAACGCGGCAAAGGGCAATGCGGCGGTCGAGACAATGGAAGTCAACGTGGGCGATATCCGAATGACGCCGGAAGAGCCCTTCCAGGAAGCCAAAGCGACGGTCGATCTAACCAAGAGCGCGATCATTGTCGCTGTCGGCCGGGGGATCAAATCGCAGGAGAATATCGCGGTTGCCCAGCAGCTCGCAGATGTCCTGGGCGCGGACCTCGCGGCTTCGCGTCCAATATGCGACAGTGAATGGCTGCCGATCGACCGTCAGATCGGCTCGTCCGGGCAAACTGTTGCACCGAAACTCTACATCGCGCTCGGCATTTCCGGAGCTATTCAGCACATCGTCGGAATGAAAAATGCCGGGACGATCGTCGCAATCAATAAGGACCCTGAGGCGCCAATATTCGATATATCCGATTACGGCATTGTCGGCGATCTGTTCGAGTCCGTCCCCGTAATGATCGAAGAGATCAAAAAAGCCAAATCGTAGGTCGAAACTAACAATTGTTTGTCAAATATGACGATCGAGCGTCGTCAAACAGGCATCCGGCGATACAGACGCAAGTACTTTGGTTACTTAACTTACACACGTCATAGCGTTGCCTGAATCTTGCTGTGTAACCCATCAAACAGTCCAAACCACGGGTGTTGTGTAATCTGTCCCATGTAAAACCAAGCGTTCAATGTTTGGCGCCAGAGGTAAGTTGTTCTTTCTTTGCTCTCCATCGAAACAACCGAATCGGCGAAATCGTGTTACGAACAGGGGAAAGGTTATGACAACTAAATCAATTAAAAGAATAAGTATCACCACGCTCGCGATCATGGTTTTCGCGGCGGTCAATGCAACAGCTCAAACGTATGAGCTTCGAGGGGCGACGAACCGTCAGCTTCGAACGCTGATCACCAGTATCGAAAATCGAACCGATGCTTTCAAAGTCGAAATGCAGCGGAGCTTCAGCGTGGGCGGCACGACGAACCGGGAAGATCGCATCACGGACTTCATCGAGGAGTTTGAAGACGCTACGGACCGGCTGAAGCAGCAGGCGGATTCCCGACGTCCGATCGGCACCGAACTGACCGACGTGTTCAGCCGAGCCCAGAGGATCAACGCGTTCATGATCCGCAACCGTTTGACCGGGCGTGCGGAAACGCTATGGGCGTCAGTCCGGGATGATCTCAACACGCTGGCTACATACTATCAGTACAATTGGACGTGGGATCAGGCAGTTATTACGAATCCGGGACCGGGCTTTCCGGGAACCGTCCGGACCTACGAACTGCGCGGTGCCACGATCCGTCAGCTTGGAAGGCTGATCACCAGCATTGAAAATCGCACTGACGCATTCAAGGTGGAGATGCAGCGCAGCTTCCGTCAGGGGGGCACGACGAACCGGGAAGATCGCATCACGGACTTCATCGAAGAGTTTGAAGTCGCGACCGACCGGCTGAAGCAGCAGGCGGATTCCCGACGTCCGATCGGCACCGAGCTGACCGACGTGTTCAGCCGAGCCCAGAGGATCAACGCGTTCATGATCCGCAACCGTTTGACCGGGCGCGCCGAAAGACTCTGGGCGTCAGTCCGGAGTGATCTGAACACGCTTGCCACGTATTTTCAATACAGTTGGAACTGGGATAACTCGGTAGCTGTCGATCCCGTTCTTCCCGGAACTGGTCAGGGCGGCAGGTTTGCCAGGCTGACCGGCACATACCGCTTGAATAGCAGCAGCAGCGACAATGTTGCGAATATCCTCAACACCTCGCTTCGAAGCTACGAACCACCCTCTCGCCGGGACAATTTGCGTCGAAACCTGGAACGCCGATTGGCGTCTCCTGAGATCATCACTATCGACACGAATGGGCGTATGGTCTCCATGGCCACGAGCAGTTCGGCAAGGGCTGAGTTTGACGCCGACGGGGTGCCGCGTACTGAAACGAACGCGCGGGGACGAACGGTTACAACTACTGCTACGCTCGATGCGAACCGGCTGGAAGTGAATTATTCGGGCGACCGCATGAATGACTTCTATGTGACCTTTGCGGCAAGGGGACGTGACCAGCTGGTCGTCACAAAGCGGCTCTATATCGAAGATCGTGATGAAACCGTATCTGTGACCAGCGTCTACGACAGGATCAGCAGCACACCGGATTGGTCGATAATGAACTCGCGACCAAACCAGGGCGGACCGGTCGGCGGGACCGTAGGAAATGACTTCTTCATTCCGAACGGAACACGTCTGACCGCAACCCTAAACTCGACGGTGACTACCCGAGGAACGCAGATCGGCGATAGGTTTACGATGACGGTTAATTCGCCCGGCCAATACCGCGGGGCGGTGATCGAAGGCCATACTGCCGAAGCTCGAAGCTCTCGTCCGTTTACCGGGCGTGCGAACATTTCGCTGGAGTTCGATTCGATCTCAATAAACGGACGAACTTACAGGTTCGCCGGCATTATCGATTCGGTGACCGCGGTAAACGGCGACCGGATCACGGTTAACAATGAAGGCACGATCCGAGATACGAATCAGACAACGCAGACCGTGACACGTGCGGGCGTCGGAGCGGTACTCGGTGCAATCATCGGGGCGATCGCGGGCGGCGGCCAGGGTGCGGCGATCGGTGCCGGCGTCGGTGCTGGAGTTGGCGCGGGCTCGGTTTTGATAACGGGCCGCGACCAGATCGAGCTTGGCGCGGGATCAACCTTCGACATCACGGCGTTCGCGCCGGCGGGGAACAGGATCGGAGTGAATTAATTTCGTCTTCGGACGGTATAAAAAGGCGGGTGTAGTGCCCGCCTTTTTTTCGCGCTTAAAACTTGCCAACGTCACATCGAGTAAGTGCGACCGTTTTTGTACGCAAACACCTGCGCCATTGACGTCTGAAAATATATAGGAGGAGCACGGTATGTTCGCCTTGATATTAAACGCGTTATTCAACACCACCGATAGATCATACGTCCTTACGATGGTTCAGCACTCTGCAACTCTTGATTAGCGATCGGATGGGTCTGAATGTATACACACGCTTAACTCATTGTTCAACTAAAATGAGTCGTGGGCGACATCCGGGTCGGAATTTCGGGTTGGAAATATGGGCCTTGGCGCGGCGAGTTCTATCCGAAAAAACTCGCCCAAAAACGGGAGCTTGAGTACGCATCCCGTCAATTGAATTCCATTGAGATCAATGGAACGTTTTATGGGCTTCAGACGCCGGACAGTTATCGCCGGTGGTCTGCGGACACCCCGAACGACTTCATTTTTGCGATCAAGGGCCCTAAATACATAAGCCACCAGAAACGCCTTAGGGACGTACGGATCCCGTTGGCCAACTTCTTTGCCTCCGGATTACTGCTTCTCGGTAAAAAGATGGGTCCGATCCTCTGGCAGTTTCCGCCCTGGGAACAATTCGATAAAGAACGGTTTGCCGATTTTCTGGACCTTTTACCGCGATCGACACACGACGCGGCGAAACTCGCCGCGGATAATACGATCAGGATATCGGATC
>JAICPV010000151.1 GCA_025929655.1 Pyrinomonadaceae bacterium | reverse complement strand
TCGGCAGTATCGGCGGCGGCGTGATGGAGGTGACCTTAGTAGAACAAAGCCGTGGACATCTCGCGTCCAAGATGACTCCCCGCAGTCCGGAAGCGGGCAATGCCCCCGCTCCCCCGTCGGAAGGATCTCTTCTGAAACACCAGGTGCACCGCAAAAATGATCCAAACGCCAGCGGTATGATCTGCTCCGGCAAACAAACTATAATCTTTAAGCTTTTAACTCCGGAGGATCGAGATCACGCGAACGCGGCCGCTCGGTCGATCGAGAAACATAAACGCCGCGTGGTGGAGATTACGCCTCAGGATTTCTCGGTAGAGGAGCCGCCTGAAGGCGGAACTTCAAACAGCGGTACTCCGAACTTTGTATTCGAAAAGCCGTCTGATAGCGAATTCCTTTACCGCGAACTGCTCGGCGAAAAGAACGATCTCTTCATCGTCGGGGGCGGGCACTGCGCGTTAGCGTTAAGCGAATTGATGTCGAAGATGGATTTCCGCATCTCGATCTTCGACGATCGACCGGAGCTGAACACGCTGCAAAAGAACGAATTCGCCGACGAGATCAAGATCGTCAGTGGTTACGATCGTATCGCCGAACATATTCCATCGTCTTCATCGGCGTACGTCGTGGTGATGACGCTTGGCTACCAAAGCGACGCTCTTGTTATTCGCTGTTTGATCGATAAAGATTTCGAATACTTCGGCGTGCTCGGCAGCAAAGCAAAGATGGCGACATTGATGAAAGAACTGCGGGCCGAAGGTTTGCCTGCCAAAAAACTAGACCGCATCCGTACCCCTGTTGGGCTCCCGATCAACAGCCGCTCACCCGAAGAGATCGCGGTTTCGATCGCCGCCGAGATCATTTCCGTCAAGAACCGCGAAAACGCATGACCGTATCCTGACTGTCGATCCCAATACACAATTCGCCCGTTCCGCGTTGGAGAATCCTGGTAGGAGAGGATTATGAAAAGCAGTTTGTCGATATTCACGATCATCATTTTGGGCCTTGCCGGTTCCGCGATCACGGCGGCAGCGCAGCGAGGTATGACCTTTACCGGAACTGCCGTAATTTACGGTTCGGGATTCAATACCAGAACAATTTCTCGGGGATTCACGCTGACGGTGAATCGGCGAACGTCCGAATCGGAAGCTCAGCGATACTTGAGCACGCTTCAAAGCGGCGGGCAGGACGCGCTGATGCGCGAGATCCAAAACAACGATCTCGGCCGTTTCTCGATGACGGGCTCGGTCGGCCATCCGCTGAATGCGGTATTGATCGATCGGGATGGCGGCGACACGCGCATCCGGGCCGTCTTTCGGCGATGGATCGGTTTTGGCGAACTTCGCCGCGGCGCGCGATCGGTGGACTATCCATTCGGCTACGTCGAGATCCGCATTGATCCGCGAACGGGCCGTGGCGAAGGCACGATCATACCGGCTGCGCGCATCCGGTTTCGCGGGGAGGATACAGTCGAGATCGAAGACTTCGGTACGTTCCCCGGCCGCCTCATGGGCGTGCAGATGCGCGGCGTGATGATCCCGTAAGTTCGCATTTTGTATTCGGCGCGGAACAATTCCGACTGTCCGGTGTCTAAGTGTTCATCCGCTTGGCACCGGTTACAGGAGGAATTGAAATGTTTGACAAACTCGTGGAATCGGACACAACCGGTGCCGAATTCAAAAACCGCAGCCGCTATTTCATGGTCTCATCCGTTGTCGTCGGGATCCTATTTCTGACGGCAGTCGTTTACAGCCTCTACGGCGCTGAAATTGGTATAGGCAGCGGAAATTTCGACATCGCGGAGATGCTCGCACCTGTAGATTCGGGTACTCCTGAGGATCTGCCTCAACCGGAACGAACCAGCGGCGAACAAACGCAAAGCGATCGACCTGTTCGCCGTGTTTTGATGGAAGTTACGAGCACCTCAACGCGAGTTCCGATCGGCGTTTCTGCTGAAAGGAATCCATTTCGAACAATATCCGCAGACAGATTTCGAGATGTAAAAATCGGCTCGGGCGAAAGTGATGGACACGGCCGCAGCTTCGAAGGACGGACGTGCAATTCCAATTGCACAGGTTCCAGCAGCTCGAACATTTCGGATGAAACAGAAACGTCCTATACAAAAGAGCCGCCTCCGCCGACCGTAAAGGCAAAGGCGACCGTTTTGCGAACGAGTAAAGTGTTAAACGGTGAGGCCATCTCCCTTCCGAAGCCGTCGTTCCCGCAACCTGCGATCGCTTTAGGTCTGCAAGGATCGGTAAGAGTGCAGGTAACTATAGACGAAACCGGCGATGTGATCTCGGCAAAGGCTGCTGACGGTCACCCGTTCTTTCGCCAGGCGGCTGAACAGGCTGCTCGAAATGCAAGGTTTAAACCCACCTATCTGAACGACAATGCAGTGAAAGTTACCGGGGTGATCGTTTACAACTTCAAGCGAAACTAGCTTCGCAAAGCAGTCGGATCCCGGCCCTGAGCTCAGGGCCTTTTTTGTCGCAAATCTGTGTTACGCTTGCCGTCCATATTGAGACGATATAATGTATAGTTCCTCGGAGGCCGGCGATGCTCGAAAAATCTATCCAAACTTTGCGAAAACACCCTGCGGCTTTTCTTGCAGCTTCGATCTTGTTTACATCAGCGTTCGCTTGCAACATGCAGTCTGACGACGAATGGACGCGCTCCCTGGAACACGTAAAGCTCAGCCGCGCGAGCAATTCCGGCTCGGTCAGCAACAAGACGATCTACTACTTTTGTCCCGGCGGCGAGTACGCGATGCTTACACAGTTCTCCGGATTTTCCGGTGGCGGTGCGGGTACGCTCTCGATGGCGGACGAGGACGTCGAGCGCGGGCGTTGGAGGGTAAGGTCGGGCGAACTGCTGCTGCAGAACGAAAACGGCGAATCGCGTCAACTCGGCCTCGGTACAGGAATGGACGAAAATGTCGTACAGCTTGACGGCGTCGGATATCTCGCCGAAAGGCAGAACGAATGCCAATAGCTCAAAGCGCGTTCAGGAATCTCACAAAATCGTCTAGATCCAGAGCGTAGACAGGGACCGGAAAATGCCGCTTTAGTTCATCAAAAGCCATCCCGTCAAGCAGGATCGGCTCATCGGATTTGATCGTGTGTTTTGGAATGACCGCAAAGTCGCCGACGATGCGGTCTTTTACGTTCAGATAATCCTGTCCGGTCAACAACCCCGCGACAGAAACGTCCCCGCCGAAATAGGTGTTTGGAATCGCAAGGACCTGTAGCCGTGTCTTCCGAACTTTGTTGTACCGCGAGATCTGCTCCCTCAAGATCGGGGCAAACATCTCGCCGGTCAAGATCGTTCCGAAGTCCGAACCGGGAGCGCTGGCGCCCGGATTCTTGGCGTTCGGTAAAATTGCAAGATCGTGCGTGCGAGTTGAAGTTGAAATCCGGTCGCCACCGCTTCCGGTTCTGATCAGCCGCTCGAATCTATTCAAAAACGTACGCACCATTCCGACGCCGTCCTCGATCTGCGGATAATCACCGTAATGTCGCCGCGTGGGAATATCGATCCCGCCCTTTATGTATATCTCGTCACCCAGAAAAGCGAAGGTCGTCCCCATCGCTCGCCGAAACTCTTTTTGCAATTTTTCGACCTGTGCGATCGTTCGCCTACAGAATTCCGGGGTTACGCGGGTAAGCCTGTTGTCGGTGTTGTACCGCGTCAGCGCCACAGGCACGACCGCCGTCGAAACGACCTTCGGAAAATGCGCCGCTAGGTCCAGCAGAGTTTTTTCGAGTATCGGTCCGTCATTTATTTCCGGGCATAGCACGACCTGTGCGTGCAGTTCGATGTCATTGTCCAGAAGGCGTTGCAGCTTATCGGATATATCCGCGCGTTTTTCGTCGACGCCCAAAAGATATGCGCGCGTTTTCAGGTCGGTCGCATGCACCGAAACATACTGCGGCGACAGGCGCTGCTCGATGATCCGTTTCATCTCGTCCTCGGTGATCGACGAAAGTGTAGTGTAATTGCCGTAAAGGAACGAAAGACGAATGTCTTCGTCCCGCACAAAAAGCGAGGGCCGCGCATCGGCCGGGTTCCCTTTGCAGAAACAAAAGAGGCATTCATTCGCGCATTGACGCGGCACGATCTGCTCGAACATCAGCCCGAGGTCCTCGCTCTCCTCGCGGTCGAATTCGATATCGTGCGTTTCTCCGCTCGATTTTTTTACCTGAAATGTAAGCTCCGTTTCCCCGGCGGTCTGAAATCTGAAATCAAGATAATCGCGTACGGCGCGACCGTTCACTTTTACGATCCGGTCGGCCGGCCGCAGCTCGAGCTCGTCGGCGACGCTGCCAGGCGTTACTTCCGTGATCGTCACTCCGGGACGCCGAAGCTGCGTCACGGCCGGTGTTACCGCAAATTCGTACATAGGGCGAAATTACTTAGTGTACGGTCCCGCGTCGCGGGTTGGCAAGGATTTGCAGAAACGCTAACCCTTTATGGAAGGTGCTTTCGATCGAATTCGATTGAGGTTGGCCTTGGCAATCTCATTTTTCGGATCCAATCTAAGCGCGGTTTGGTAGTCTGCGGCCGCATCGGTGAGATTGTTCTTAAGCTCGTACGCGTAGCCGCGATGGTTATAGGCCATCGACGATTTAGTTTCGAGCCGGATCGCCTCGGAGCAGTCGCGGATCGCTTCGTCGTACTGCTTCCAGCCGTAGAGATAGATCGTGCAGCGGTTTATGTACGGCGTCGGGTTCTTCGGATCGGATTGGATCGCGAGCGTGATATCGTCGTACGCCTTCTTATATTCTTTCTTATTGAACGCTTCAAGCCCGCGATTGTTATAAAGCACAAGGAACTGCGTGTTCAGCGATCTCAGCCATGGATTCGATCTGCGAACGCTTTCGAGGTCGTCTAAAGCCTTTTCATAATCTCCCTTCAACCGGTAGGCGATCCCCCTTTTGTACTGAAGCATCCCGGCCAACCGGCCGCTCTGGCCCTTCATCGCGTCAGAGCAGGCGTTGATGAACTTGTTAGCCACCGAACGCGCCTGTTCAGGCGTCAATCCCGGCCGGTCAAGGTAAAGACAGGTGAATGTTGATTGCGAATCGAGTCCGGGATTGATCTTTACCGCACGCGCATATGCATCCGCACCTTCGCCGTGTTCGCCGCGGAAGTCCCGGACAATTCCCAGATTCAAAAGGGCTTCGGCGTTCGTGGGATCGCCGGCCGCAGCGGCTTCGAGGTCGGGGAGCGCGTTGTCGTAATCGCCTTTCGTAAAATAGCAGTTTGCGCGTCCGTAGGCGGCCTTTGCATTCTTAGGGTCGACGTTGAGCACCTTGGCGTATTCGGGGATCGCTCGGTCACAGTCCGCCTTGCTGCGTAATCCGTCGGCGGCCGCCAGCGTGGCCGCTACGTTGAGCGTGATCTTGAAATTGAACGTGAGCAGGCCCGTCCCTTTTGCAGGCTTTCCGTTTCGGGTTGCCGGACGAAAAGTCGATCTTCTCGCCGCTTCGATCGCCCGTTCCGTCAGGCCGTTGGGCAGGATAGACAGCCGTGAAACCGATATGACCCTTCCCTGTTCGTCGAGATCGAGAGAAAGTTTCACCTCGCCGGCCGTTCCCGCCTGCAGCGCCTCCGGCGTGTATTCCGGCTTGACCAAATTGACCGCCAAAGGCATCAGGTTGCCCAGATCGACCGGGCCGGTCGGATTCTCAACCGTCTTAGCGGCCGGCGAGTTTAGTTTGATCGTTTCGATGAGCTCGTCCGTAGCGCCGGCCTGTCTGAGATCGTCCTCTCGGTCGGCGGTCAGCGGTTTGTCTACCTTTCGCCGCTCGATCTGGACGATAAGCCACGAAAAAAGCTCCGTTTTGGTTGAAAAGACGCGATTCGGAAGCTTCGTTTTTAGTGCAGTATTAAGTTCGGGATAAGTGAGCTTCCCCTGAGCGATGCCCGGCACAACAAAAACGGAAAACCCCACGACAATCGCGGCCAGCGAAACAGCGATCTTTCGAAAACTCAACATCGTAAATCCCAACCTTCCCAGACGGCTAAATAGATGACGTTTTGAATTTCGGTCTTTGCATTATACAGCAGATTTTCGCCTTATGTACACGTATTCGTGAAGACGCAATTTGGGTCCTGCGTCGGACGCTTTCGCGGTGTGGGCCGAGGCCTGGGTTCCCGCGTCGGGCGAGGTGTTGGATCGG
>JAICPV010000521.1 GCA_025929655.1 Pyrinomonadaceae bacterium | reverse complement strand
TTATCTGCCGCCGACGTGCCCGGTGTTCCGACTCGATGCGCTCGACGGTAACTGGTGCTTTTTGTTTTTTCACGGCTTTAGAAAATCTTATTCCGGCCAAAATTTCGTGTCAACGAAATTCCCGAAACCTGCTGATCGAGGAAATCGTTAGTCTGCTATAATGAGCTTCTATAGGAGCGATAAAGGATACTTACAATTATTTGCATCACGGTATGCAAAAGTTTCATCTAATTTTGTGTCATATCGATGGCCGTGCGAACAGAAATGCAGATTGAAAAGGGCAGCGGCCGATATGATATAATGATCGCGGCAGATCCTGCTGTCCCCAGTTGTAGCACGCCCGATCGAGTCATCAGAACACGGAAATTAATGAGCCCACGCAGACCAAAACTTCGCTTTTTGATCGTTTTCGCTTCTGCGCTTGTTTTTGTATTCGGCGGTTTGTCTGCCAAGGCGCAGATGCCGCCGCTTCTCCAACCGATCACGGTCTACTCGGAACCGAAGGCGTCACCGACGCCGCTCGTACTGAAGACCGGAAGCGCCAATGCGATAGGTGAGCCCGCTGTCCTGTCTACGATCAAAACCTCGATCCCGGTTCTGGCCGAAATGCCGATTCCCGGCCATTCGGGCGTTTTGGTCGAATCGCTTGCCGGGAGCACGGTGATCGAAAGCCAGGCAAATGTCCCGTTTAATCCCGCCTCGAATGTGAAGATCGCAACGTCATACGCGGTCCTGAAGTCATTCGGCCCGGGTTATAGATTCCCGACGAATGTTTGGACAGATGGTTCGCTCGATGCGAGCACGGGCACTTTGAACGGAAATGTGTACGTTTCCGGGCGCGATCCTGTATTTGGATACGAGCATGCCATCTCGATCGCGCATGAGCTGAACAGGCTCGGCGTACGAACGGTTCAGGGCGATCTGGTCGTTACCGATAATTTTACGATGAACTATTCGTCGTCCGTGCAGCGGTCGGCAGATGTTCTTTTCACTTCGCTGGATAATTCGAAGCGTTCGGCCGCGTCCGTTCGAGTGTGGACGAACTTTGTTGCGAATTCCGGCCGAGTCGGCTATTACAATTCGATGCCGAGCGTGACTTTTTCCGGTGCAGTTTATGTGCAGTCGATGCCGAGCACGCTCAATCTGCTTTTTTCGCACGAATCGGCACCGATGCGGGACATCGTCAAAGCGATGATGTGTTACTCGAATAACTTTCTTTCCGAACGGCTCGGGGACATGCTTGGCGGTCCTTACGCGATCGCCAGGATCGTTCAGCAGGATACCGGCTCGATACCTTCGGAATTTTATATCCAAACCGCCAGCGGGCTCGGCATCAACCGCGTGACACCTGCGGCGATGATGAAACTGCTGCGAGCGTTCCGAAAGGAACTTGCAAAAAACCGGATGACTTTCGCGGATATCATGCCGGTCGCGGGGTTGGACGACGGTACGCTCGAGGGCCGTTTCGCGAACGATTACTCGCGCGGCAGTGTTGTCGGCAAAACCGGAACACTCGGCCAAACAGACGGCGGTGTCAGTGCCCTGGCCGGCGAGATCAACACGCGCGATGGCCGATTCCTTTTCGTGATCTTCAACATGCACGGCGGAGTTTCCAAGTTTCGTGGATTTCAAAACAACTACATTTCGCTGATCCAGGGGCAATTTGGCGGGCCCGTTTCGCTTGGCTATATGCCCGTATCGCTCGAAGCGCGTTTGGCGAAAACGAAGATCTCATATCCCGCAGCGGCGGCGAACGTAAATTGAACAACATTACAATCCCTACAAGTGGAGGCTTTTGCGGCCTCCATTTTTTATTTAGCAGTTGTTAGCTAAATGCTAATAGTGCAGAATTTTCGTTTGGGATCGCCCAAATCCGAATGAACGAGATCGAACGAGAGCCCGCCGAAACAGAACAGCCTGAAGAACTAGCCGAACCGGAGCCCGAGAAGCCGCAACAGAGCGTCACGCGCTCGGCCGGTATCGTTTCGGTCGCTGTGATGTTCTCGCGCGTTTTGGGGCTTGTGCGAGAAACGCTTTTTGCAAAATATTTCGGCGCCGGATTTCTTTACGATGCGTTCATTGTAGGTTTCCGAATACCCAACTTG
>JAICPV010000584.1 GCA_025929655.1 Pyrinomonadaceae bacterium | reverse complement strand
CGCTATGGAGAATCACAGTTCAAAGATCTGCACGAAATGCTATTCGGTCCAGGAACCGGCGGCACATTTTTGCGACAACTGCGGTAAGGCCTTCGCCGCGACTGCGGCTACCGACGGCAACATTTCAATGGTCACTAAGACGTTTCTGAAACGTCAGGTCGCTCAGACGCGTCCGTTCTTTTGGCTTTGCGTGATCATCGTCGCGATGCTTGGGGTGTTTGGGTTTGCGCAAGCGGGGTTGTACCTTGCCGATCCTGGGCCGGCCAGTGCGGTAGCTTCGCAAAAGCCGGCCGCCTTTGTGTCGAAAGAAATGACGGAAGCAAGGCCACAGACCGTTCCGATGACAAGCGAAGAAATGTCCCGCCCGAACGACGCGCTCGATCTGAACGAAAGCGTTTTCGAGATGCGCGAAGGCCGGGCCGCGGCAGTGCCGCATAACGTTCAAAAACGAAAATTTGCCGCGGTAAAAGTTAAGCCTGAAATCGGCAAGCCGGGCGTCACAGTTTCGACAACGGCGGCTGTTACGGAGAGATCCGAAACCCCCGCAGTGAAGCCGGCCCCGGCGGAGCAACCGGCGGAAAAAACGGCTGATACCAAAGCAGCTTCTAAGAAATATATTCGGGGCCCGATGGGTGGCTGTTATTACCTCAGCGCGAGCGGAAGCAAAAGGTACGTCGATCGCGGCCTTTGCAGCTAAAGACTGTCGAAAGGGAATTCGCGCGTCCTGATCATTCGATTCAGTTCGTCGACTGAATCCAATGCCTTTCGACGCAGTTCGGCTGGGTATCCATATTTCGAAGCATTCGAGGCGAATTCGTCTTGGTCGAGGGTAATTACACGGCCGTCGGGCCAGACTATCAGGTCGATGTCCAGGTCGACGTAGTCGAGCGTTATACCGTCGAACTTCGGCGGCATGTTTATATTGCTGTAAAAATTTCGAAGCTTTCCGTCAGGCTCATGAAATCGAAAAACATTGTACCAGCGGTCAAGCCAGTAATATTCAAATGAAACGGTGCCTTTTGCGATCTCTCCAAGGTCGGCGTGGCTAACGGCCTCGCCAAAAACTCCGACGAGCACAAGCAGACCGTTATTTTGGGTGACCAAACCACATTGCCAACTCCTTCGAACGCTCAGATCGTACTTTCGGGAAATGATCGTAACTTGCTGATCCGATGTCATTTACTCTTTTGGACAGCGAACCACCATCACCGAGCAAGGTGCGTGGTGAACGACCGCGTCCGAAACCGAGCCGATAAGAAGCCTCTCCCACGCGCTGTAATCATGCGAGCCAACCACAATAAGATCGGGCCTGATGTTTTCTGCAAGTTCAACGATACGGCTTTCCGGAGAACCGAAAAGAAGCTCGGTAGCTACGTCCACTTTTCGATCTCCAAGGTCCTTTCGCAAATTTTGGGCAGCGTCGGATAAAACGCGGGTTGCATTCTCCTTGGCCGATTTTTCGATTTCCGCAGTGTCCTGCACGTACCCGCCATAAATGTCCATCCCCACCGGAAGTGGAAGGTTCACGACGCTTACCAAAACGATCTGATCGCCATCGTGAATAACCAGGCGTTT
>JAICPV010000003.1 GCA_025929655.1 Pyrinomonadaceae bacterium | reverse complement strand
TCAAAAACCGCTGCATCCAGAAGCTGAATCTCGGAGCCGCCGCGATCAGGAAAGGTGTCGCGATCATCGAGATGATCGACGCAGCAAGGACTCTTTGGTAATCGTCATCGGGTAAGATCCCGTTCATCCGACCCGCTTTTGCGAGTACGAATGAAAACTCGCCTATCTGGGCTAATCCCATCGCAGTCATCACCGCGATACGCTGCGGATAGCCGAGGATGCGAATGATCAGCCAAATGATCAATGCCTTGGCGGCCACCAATCCCAACACTAGGGTAACGACGAAACCGATATTTGCGACCAACAAAGGCAGCGAGAGCAGCAGGCCGATCGAAACGAAAAACAGGCTGTTAAAGACGTCTCGGAACGGCAACACCTCGGTCGTGACCTGGTGATTGTAGTCGGAATCTGCCAGGACCATTCCCGCGATAAACCCGCCCAGGGCGAGCGACATTCCGAAATACGATGTGATCCACGACATCCCGATGCAGAAGAGAACGACCGTCAGAAGGAAAACTTCGGGGCTTTTCAATTCGACGATGCGTTTCAAAAATTGCGGCAAAATGAACCAGGCACCGGCGACGATCAGCCCGAGAGCAAGCAGCGACGATCCGAGGCTGATCACGATTGTCGTGAAGGTAACGATATCTTCGCCGCCGAGCAGGGGGATGGCGAGCAGCATAAGCACGATGCTTATGTCCTGAAAAAGGAGGATCCCGACGCCGGCGCGGCCGTGTGGCGAATCGACCTCATTGCGGTCGACATACGATTTCAGCACGATCGCGGTGCTGGAAAGCGCGACCAGAAAACCGAAGAAAATTCCCTGCCGCATTTCCCTGCCCGCCAAATAAGAAACGGCCGTCACGGCGGCGATCGTAACAAGAACCTGGAGCCCGCCTCCGACCAGCACGAGCCGCTTCATTTCGGCCAGCCGCTTGATCGAAAATTCCAGCCCGATCGTGAACAACAGCAGCATCACGCCGATCTCTGCCAGCAGCTCGATGCCCTCGGCGTCGCGTATAAGGCCCAGGCTGTATGGCCCGATCGCCATCCCTGTGACCATCAAGCCGACAAGCAAAGGAAGCTTCAATCGAAGGCACAGGTACGCTACCGGAACAGAGACAAGCAGAATTATTAATAGATCACCGAATAACTGAGGGGTATGCATTCGACCTCCGCAAACAGATGGGATGAGTTGTCGGCTGCATAAATTTCGAGGCAGCCGCGATCAAAAAGCATTCGTGCCGGGCCCTGGAGGTGGAGGGCGAATGGTCAGCGCATTATGAACACTTTTCAGTTTCTTGAAATCGAACGGGCCATCAACGCAAACACAACAAACAAGTCTCGAGACCGATGAACCGGAATCGCAGAACGAATCGCTGACAACAAATGGCGTGGACTGTTTCTCGGAACGCTGGGTCGTCACCACACCGTTACCCGGTTTTTCGATGCGAAAGATCGATTCCAGGTAGCGGACGGTACCGGTGTTTGCCTCGTATTCAGTATCGGGCATGTCGGCGGGCAACGGAAGGAGGCAAACGCCTTCGGCCGGCGAAAACAAGAGTCCCGACAAAACGATCGAAAGGCTGATCCTTAAAACAGCGGTCATTTAAGATTTAAAACAGATCAGAGTGATAACGATATTATTCGATTAATGCGACATCATCAAATCATTGTTTTTGCGGACGCGGCCGGTTTTGCAATTCGCAGTGAATATGTTGAAAATATCTCAGCATCTTAACGATCCCGGAGGACCATTATGAAATTTCTCTCATTCGGAATACTTCTTTTTGCGCTTACATTTTGCGGGATCGGCGACAGGCTGAAAAATCTCGGCGGCACCAGCGGCAGCGGCGGATCGGAAAATAGCCCGACCCGTTCCGATTCAGGCGGGTCAGGCGCGGAAAAGCCGGTGCTGACCGCGCAGCAGCAAAGCATTCAGGATTCGGCGATCGAAACGAAGTGGGACGAGCAAGGCATTTCCTGGAAATTGCCCGCCGGGTGGCCGAAGATGCAGGTGATGAAGGAGTCGCTGAATTATGGTTCTCCGGCAAACGGTTTTCTGATCGCATCGATCTCGATCATGCCGTCCAGCTTCCCGTCTGATTCGAGCATCGAAGCCACCTACACCCAGGCTCTCGAAATGCTGAAACAGGGTAAATACGAAAGTGCCCGCTGGCTGGAGATCGACGGAGTAAAGGGCGTTGAATGGGTCGAGGCGATGCCGGAGATCAAGGACGGCCCGCGGCGGCATCAATGGATCGCGTTTCGAAATTACCAGGGCCAAAACCAACAGCTCAACATCATGGTCTCAACAGACGGCAACAAATTCGACAGACAGCGCGACACCTTTGCCGCGATCATGTATTCGATGAAGATCGCTAAAGGTTAAATGAGAAAAAGCCCGGGACGTCCCGGGCATTTTTTCTATTTTGCTATATTGCGGCTGCCGTCTTCTGAAATGCACGCGTCGCCGCGGCATTGTCGAAGAATTCCTGAAACTCCTTTATCTTGCCATCGTGCACGTGGAAAACGTGGACCCAATCGGTCTGATATGTCTTTCCGGTTGATCGGACGGTCGCTTCGGACTCGCCAAGCACAACGACCTTGTCGCCTTCGGCAATAAATTCGAGCGGTTCGAAACGCGTCATATCCTCGGCTTCGACGAGCTGAGTGAAGAATTCGCCCACCGCGGCTTTTCCGGTTCGGCTTCCCGCGAACGGAGCATTTTCGATCTCCGGAACGGTCCATTCGATATCCTCCGCCAAAGTGGCGATCAAACCCGTAATATCGCCCTTGCCGAAACATTCGTAAGCGCTTTGCACAAGCTCTGTATTGTTCATATTTGGGACCTCACCATGCACGGCCGAATCGAATCGCCGCACGGTTAAACGTGGAAGTTATGGGGATGTACAAATGATTGTAGCGCCGATTTGCTGAAGCAGTCGTTAATTATTCATGAAGAGTCGGGGCGTCCGCGTGCGGAACGAAACACTTCCTGCAGCGGGCCTCGTATTTATCGCTCGCACCGACCTCGACCAGAGCATCGGATTCGACGGTTCGCTGCGTATAATTTGCCGTCTGGCCGCATTTAACGCAGATGGCGTGGATCTTGGTGATGAATTCAGCGATCGAAAGCAGGTGCGGCATCGGGCCGAACGGCGTGCCGGTATAGTCTTGGTCTAAACCTGCCACGATAACGCGCATGCCGCGATTTGCCAGTTCATTCGCGGCCTTAACTATATCCGCGTCGAAAAACTGGCCTTCATCGATGCCGACCACCTGCGTTGATTCGTCGATCGCCGCCATCAATTCCGCCGCGGTCGTTACCGGCTTCGAATCGTGCTTTTGCCCCGAGTGGGACGCGATCTCACCAACCGAGTAACGCGCATCGATCTTCGGTTTGAACACCTGAACCTTTTGCCGTGCGATGCGTGCGCGGTTCAAACGCCGGATCAGCTCTTCGCTTTTCCCCGAAAACATCGAGCCGACGATCACTTCTATCCAGCCGGCGCCGTTTTGCCTGTTTTTTCGGCGTTCTTCGGTATTGTCGAACGCGAATTCATCGATCATAAATTTAAGAAACGAAAGATTAGCATCTGCTCTATGGTCAGACAATGCCGAGAGTGTCAAAAACGATGTTATGATACGCAGTCGGGAAGGGGGCATCACCCCCGCCCATTCAGTAAGCATCCTTGGCAGGCAGCTCCATCCACCTTTCCGGAAATCTCAATTCCGAAAAACCGAACTGTTCGTACAACTCGTGTGCGTCTTTGGTCGCAAGCACCCATCGCCGCAGCCCCTGCAATTCAGGATGCTGCAGCATCGTTCGCATCAGAGTTTTGCTCAGTCCGCGTCCGCGAAACTCATCGAGAATAAACACGTCTCCGATGTATGCAAACGTCGCTCGGTCCGTAACTACACGGGCAAAGCCGACCTGCCTTTCTTCGAGATAAACACCGAAACAGATCGAATTCTCGATCGCTGTCCTGGTTTGTTCGAGGGTGCGCCCTTGTGCCCAGTAGGAGTCGTATGAAAGGAAGCGATGGATCATTTCAATGTCCAATCGAGCCATCTCGGTACTGATTACGAAGATCTCGCCAGTCATCGATGTTCAAGACGCATTCGTTCCAAAAACTCGGCAACTTCGCGGCGGGAACGGAGGATCACGATATTTTTATCCTTTTGCGAATCAAGTTGCTCAAACGCGCGGCGGCGGCTTCGCGTTTGATAATTCCATACCCACATCGCGAATTCCCAGTCGATCTTCTCATTGCATCCTTCGGCCATATCCGGCCGCGTTTTATTTCGGAAAGCGATCCATCGTTTCAGGACGCGGTACATGCACAGCCAACGCGGCAGGTCGAGCATGATGATCGTGTCGGCGGCCCGCATCCGCATCTCGCGCGTGCCGCCGAAATTGCCGTCCATTATCCATTCGGGTTTTTCGATCTCGCGGCGAACGACCTCGGCCCATTCGTCCTTCGGTGTCGCGGTCCAGTTCGGTTTCCAGAACAGCGCATCCAAATGAACGACCGGCAGGCCCGTGATCGCGCCCAATTCTCTCGAAAACGTAGATTTCCCCGAACCACCGGAACCGATCACGATCACCTTTTTCATTCCTCATTAAGATTCAGCTTTTCTTTGCGGCCTTTGCGACTTTGCGTGAGAAAATTTCACGCAAAGACACTAAGAACGCAAAGTAATTCAGGAGCGTTACTAATAAAGTTGATAAAACGCATTGCGGCCGGGATATTTCGCCGAATCGCCGAGGTCTTCTTCGATACGCAGAAGCTGATTGTATTTCGCTATGCGGTCACTGCGGCAAAGGCTGCCGGTTTTGATCTGGCCCGCGTTGGTCGCGACGGCGAGGTCGGCTATGAACGTGTCCTCGGTCTCGCCCGAACGGTGCGAGATCACGGTGGTCATGTTGTTAGTCCGAGCCATCTCGATAGCGTCGATTGTCTCAGTGACGGTTCCGATCTGGTTGACCTTGATCAAGATGGAGTTCGCTGCACCTTCTTCGATTCCCCGCTCTAAAAACTTCACGTTGGTCACGAAAAGGTCGTCGCCGACGAGCTGAACGCGGTCGCCGACGGAATCGGTCAAGCTCACCCAGCCCTCCCAATCGCTCTCCGCCATCCCGTCCTCGATCGATATGATCGGGTACTTATCGCACCACTCGGTCCAGTAAGCCGCCATCTCCTCCGACGAAAGCTCGCGCCCGTCGCTCTTTTTAAAGACGTATCTGCCGTCTTTGTAAAACTCGCTCGAAGCCGGGTCAAGTGCCAGCATCACGTTGACTCCCGCGATGTAACCTGATTTCTCGATCGCTTCCAATATCGTCTCGACCGCTTCTTCGTTCGAACTCAGATTCGGAGCGAAGCCACCCTCGTCGCCAACGCCGGTCGAAAGCCCGCGCGACTTCAAAACCGTTTTCAAACGGTGAAAGATCTCGGCGCCGCATCGTAGAGCTTCAGAAAAAGATTCCGCGCCGACCGGCATCACCATAAACTCCTGAAAATCGACGTTGTTGTCCGCGTGCGCGCCGCCATTCAGGATGTTCATCATCGGCACCGGCAGTGTCTTGGCGTTCGTCCCGCCGAGATATCTATAAAGCGCGATGCCTTGGAACGTCGCCGCAGCACGCGCGTTCGCCATCGAAACCGCAAGGATCGCATTCGCTCCGAGATTCGATTTCGTCGCCGTGCCGTCCAGCTCGATCATCGTCCGGTCGACGTCAGTCTGGTCGAGGCAGTCCATACCTTCGAGCTCGGGCGCGATCTTTTCGTTCACATTCGTCACCGCCTGCCGAACGCCCTTACCCAAATACCGAAGATCGTCGCCATCACGCAGCTCGACCGCTTCGTTCTCACCCGTCGAGGCCCCGCTCGGCACCGCCGCCCTACCGGTCGTACCGTCCTCCAGCGTAACCTCTGCCTCGATGGTCGGATTCCCGCGCGAGTCCAAAATCTCCCGCGCCCAAACTTGCTCGATCAAGCTCATCCAAATCTCTCCGGTTTTTGATTGAATCTAACTAAATCGTATATGCACGTAGGCTAATTGCAAAATGAAGTGCATTTTAGCGGGCGAATACGAGGTCCGCGAGCCGATAATCGAATCGACCGGTCCCGAGATCGGCTGATATGAATAGTCAAAAGTATTATCCTTTCTGCAACACTGTGCTACACTCGGCACGGTCGATCTTTGACAATTTGGAACGAAAAAAACATTGTTGAAAAACCTGCGATTCTAGATTTCAGAATGGTCTTAAGTGGTGTATTGACAGTAATTTGGATGTCCGCTACCGGTTGCCGCACAGGTACCGGACAACGGGCGGACAAGGAGCGGACAAAACGCTTTTAAGCCGGTTCGGTGTCGTCGCGGCAATTCACGAGACGCACCTCCAGGATGCGTCTTTTCGCGGCTTTTTCGATCCGGAAAGTGTGGCCGTTGTAAGGAACGGTGTCGCCTTCGTTCAGAATCCTGCCGGCCTCAGCCATCAGGAAACCCGCGACCGTTGTATAACCGTCCGACACGGGAATGTTCAGGTCGAGACGCTTGTTCAGGTCACGGACCGCCAATCCCCCATCGAGCAAGCAGCTGCCGTCAGGCTGCTCATGGATCTGCTCATTGACCTCGGTATCATGCTCGTCAGAAATATCTCCGACGATCTCTTCGAGCAAGTCTTCGAGCGTGATTATGCCCTCGACACCGCCATGCTCGTCGACAACAAACCCAAAATGAAATTTTTCCCGCTGCATTTGCCGAAGGACGTCCTCAAGCCGGGCAGTATCGACCACGTATTGCGCCTTCTGAATGATAGAGGCAAGATCGAACTTCTCGTGATGGGTCAACACCGACAAGACGTCCTTCACGTGCACAATGCCGACGATATCGTCCAGCGAGCCGCGGTAAACAGGTAGCCGAGAGTATCCGGTATTTCGAAACGCTTCCGCGACCTCTTCCAACGAACAGGTTTGCTGAACCGCTACGATTTCGGTCCGGGGGATCATCGCCTCCTTCACGGTCGTTTCCGAAAACTCGAAGACCTGATCGATCAGGCGCTGTTCTTCTTCGTTCAAATGCCCGCTGATTTGCGATACGCGGATCAATTGCCTGATCTCGTCTTCGGTATAGCTGGAGCCATGTTCGCCCGACGGATGAAGTCCAAAAAGGCGTACGGTCTTTGTGCCCGTCCAATCAAGAACACGGATCGGGTAATAAAAAACCTTGTAAAAAAGCTGGAGAGGCACGGCGACCAGATACGAGATCTTTTCCGATAACTCCAGCGCGGCAGTTTTTGGGGCAAGTTCGCCAAAAACGATGTGAAGAAACGTAATGAAGGAAAATGCGATCGCGAAAGAAATTGTGTGAAGAACGGCCCCTGATGCGAGAAATGTAAGCCCCGTGGCTGTACCAATTGACACCAAGATCGGCTCTAAGATCGAGGCAACTGCCGGTTCGCCGATCCAGCCCAATCCAAGCGAAGCCAAAGTGATCCCAAGCTGAGTGGCGGATATATACGCATTCAGATCGTCCAGCATTGCGAGGAGCCGTTTAGCTGCGGCGTCGCCTTCGGCCGCATCGGCCTCGATCCGTGAACGCCGGACAGCAACCAGGGCAAATTCGCTTGCTACGAAAAACCCGTTCGCCGCAACGAGAAACACAACCAAAAATAAATTAAACGCCGTCCAGGCGAAGGTCGGTGATTCGACTGCCGCAGTTGGTTCTGCAAAAAGGAGAATGAGGAATAAACTGGCAGGATCGTCCATCAATGCTGTTGGAACAGGATTATAGCATAAACTCGTCTGCGAAAATGTTAAGCTTTGCGTCGATCATTTCCTGAATAAGCATCCGACAAGAGCCGCAGCCTGACCCTGCATTACAAACGTCGGAAACCTGAGATGGATCTTTAGCGTCGGTTTGAGCGATCGCTTTCGATATCGTTTCCTCATCGACCCCGAAACACGTGCAGATCAAGGCTTTTTCGCCCTGAAATTCCTCGATTAACTTCCCTCGGTACTCGGCCAGCGCGCTTCGAAACGCCGCTACCGACACCAATATGCAGTGTCTTCGCTCTATGGGAATATGACCCAGGCTTTCGAAAACGTCGCTCTCAAGGTCCGATGAACCGTGCAGGGTGGTTAGCTTCCGGCCCTTCGTAGCCCGGGCAATTATTTCCGCCGCCGCCGCCATGTATCCGCAACCGTTTGTAATGAAGCATACCTGTTTGAGAGTTTTGGTCTCTGAATCAATGCGGATCGAAAATTGAACACCGCTCCCGCACTCGAAGGCCGCGGAACGGCCGTGAGCGGACACATCCGGAATATGCCCCGTATGACGGAGGTTGTGTAAAACTTGACCGACATGTTTTGGATACGGCAACATTCAAAGATTCTGCCATAAGACCCGGCCCATGAATGAAAGCGATGCCCGTTTTGTGTAAAATTGCTTAAATGCGAGCTCTTGTCGGCCTTGCTATTCTTCTCCTCGTCATTCAAACTGCGTGCACGCCCGCGGCAGCTCCAGTCTCGATCGGCAACAAGCCGGTTTCGGTAAACGGCGTCATCACGAATGAAGCGCGTGAGCGAGCCACGGTCGAGCTTAGCGAAATGAGCTGGGCCGGATTTGAAGGCGGTGTAACGAAGCTAAAAGATCTTCAGGGAAAGGCTGTCGTTCTCGATTTTTGGGCAACAAACTGCCCACCGTGCATCGAGGAGATCCCGCACCTATTGGAGCTTAAATCGCGTTACGGCGACGACCTCGAAGTGATCGGACTTCACGTCGGTGATGACGAAGACCGCAAACAGATTTCCGCTTTCGTTGAAAAGCTGAAGATCACCTATCCGCTCGCTTTTCCCGACTCGACCCTCACGGATTTTATCTTTCAAACAAATTCCGCCATCCCTCAAACGGCAGTTTTCGACCGCCGGGGTGAGATGGTTCGAAAAATTGTTGGGTTCAATTCGCAGATAAAACGCGATCTCGACGAAGCTGTCGAACGGGCGGTGCAAAATTGAAAACTCATGAGCGGATCTCAGCCGGCGGCGTGGCATTTCGCGTCTTTGAGGGTCAAACTGAGATCGCGATCATTCGTTCCGCCAGGGAAAGGCGATGGCAGCTGCCGAAAGGGTTGATCGATCCTGGTGAAACCGACGAAGAAGCGGCGATCCGCGAGGTACGCGAGGAAGCCGGGATCATTTGCGGTCTGCTGGGGAAGATCGACTCGATCGATTATTGGTATGTGGACCGCTGGGGCGAGGAACCGGTGCGAGTTCACAAATACGTTCATTTCTATCTGATGAAATATGCGAGCGGAAGTACCGTAGATCATGATCATGAGGTAGAGGAGGTCCGGTGGGCCCAAATCGACGATGCAGTCAGGCAACTAGCATTTACTGCCGAAAAAACGATCGTCGGAAAAGCTAAAAAGATGATCTCCTGATCGATATGCGTGATATCCCGGTCGGCAACGGTTCGCTGCTGATAAATTTCGACGAAAAGTATCACATCAGGGACATCTATTTCCCGCATGTCGGCCAGGAGAATCACACCGAAGGCTATCCCTGCCGCTTCGGCGTATGGGCCGATGGCGACTTCTCATGGGTTGGTGACGAAGGCTGGCAGCGCGAGCTTCGATACGTGCAGGATTCGCTTGTGACCGACGTGAAGGTCCGAAACGAGTCTCTCGGCATTGCGATCCAATGCAACGACACAGTCGCCAGCCACGACAACATCTTTCTTCGAAAGACCATTGTTCGAAATCTGAGGCAAGACAAACGTGACTTCCGCGTATTCCTCCACCACGACCTTCGCATTTACGAAAACAAATTCGGCGACACCGCTTTTTTCGACCCGCAAACCGGTGGCCTCATCCATTACAAAAAGCATCGTTATTTCCTGATAAACACGGAGCCGCATTTCGCCTCATTCGCGACGGGCCGTAAGGCCTTTCAGGGCAAAGAAGGGACCTGGCGCGATGCGGAGGACGGCAACCTTCAGGGAAGAGTGATCACAGAAGGATCGGTAGATTCAACCATTGGAGTACATTTTGCTTTGGAGGCCGGCGAAGAATTCGAGTTTTTCTATTGGGCGGCGACAGGCTTTTCATACGATGATGTGCGTGTTCTGAACAGCCTTGTGATGGAACGCGGCCCGGAGCAATATCTTGAATATACACAGAACTATTGGCGCGCGTGGGTGAACAAGAACGACAGGAATCTGAGCAGCCTGCCGGAAGGGATCATAGACCTTTTCAATAGATCGCTCCTGATCGTGCACACGCAGATCGACCGCGACGGCGCGATCCTTGCTGCCAACGACCACGACGTTGCGGAGCGTGCGACAGACCATTATAGCTACCTTTGGACGCGCGACGGGGCTTTTGTTGCGAACGCAATGGACAAGGCGGGCTATTCGCACATAACCCGGAAATTCTTCGACATTTGCGGGCGCGTTTTGCACCACGAAGGTTACTTCCTTCAGAAATACAATCCCGACGGAACCGTTGCTTCGAGCTGGCACGCATGCTGGGATCCGGCCACCGGCAACAATCTTGTCCCGATACAGGAGGATGAAACCGCACTCGTGCTGTGGGCACTTTGGGAACATTACTCCTGTTTTAAAGATATCGAGTTCGCGCACAGGCATTACCGCAAAATGGTTGTTCCATGCGCCGACTTCATGCTTCGCTTTCGCAATGAGAAAACCGGACTGCCGATGCCAAGCTGGAACCTGTGGGAGGACCGCCGCGGCGTTCACACGTTCACTTGTTGTACAGTCGTCGCGGGCTTTCGGGCGTCTGCGAATCTCGCTGATGTTTTCGGTGAGAAGGATCGAGCCAACCGCTACAGGAATGCAGCGGATTCGATGGTCGCGGCAATGCGCGAACATTTGTACAGCGAGACCGACGGTCGGTTTCTACGTTCGCTGCAGTCAGATGACCACGGCCACCTGGTCCCGGATAACACTGTCGACGCGTCGCTGTTTGGACTCTTTTATTTTGGCTGTTTCGGAGCTGACGATGACGCTGTCGCAAAAACGATGCGTGCGGTGGAAGAAAAACTAGCTGCGGGCGGCGGTGTCGGGAGATACGAGTTCGACGGATATATGCGCCCCGCCGATACCGAGATCGGTAATGCGTGGTTCATCTGCACGCTTTGGCTCGCGGAGTATTACATCGCAAAAGCAGGAACTATATCCGATCTGGAGCCGGCTTTAAGGCTGATTGAATGGTGCGCAGAGCGGGCTCTCCTTTCAGGGGTTCTTTCGGAACAATATGATCCGGCAGCCGCTGTGCAAACTTCCGTCTCGCCTCTAACGTGGTCGCATTCAACATTTGTAGGCACCGTGCTGAGCTATCAGCAAAAAGCGACCTTAATTTCCAAACAAACGAATAATGCGTAAAGCGAAAATACTTGCGACGCTGGGTCCCGCGTCGAACAATGAAAAAGTCATAACCGCGATGATATCTGCCGGCATTTCCGCCGTCCGGATCAACATGTCGCACGGTACCCACGTCGATCATTTAACGAACATCAATTTTGCGCGCGCCGCCGCGCAAAAGTTAGGGCGGCCGATCGCGATTCTGGTCGATCTGTCGGGCCCTAAGATACGAACGAGGACCCTGGCCGGCGGCCTGCCGGTCGAGTTGAAGGAAGGCGCGGAATTCACGATCACCACTCGTGAGGTCGACGGCTCCGAATCTCAGGTTTCGACGAATTTTGCCGGGCTGCCGGACGCGGTAAAACCAGAAGAATCCATTTTGATCGACGACGGAAGCATCGAACTTCGCGTTGAATCGGTAAGCGGGCCGGACATTAGGTGCCGCGTCGTAGTCGGCGGAGTCCTGCTTGAAAGGAAAGGAATCAATCTTCCGAACACCCGATTGCCGATCCCATCGATGACGGACAAGGACCACGCCGATCTGGAATGGGCGATGGGCCAGAACGTCGATTACATAGCCTTGTCGTTTGTGCGTACAGCTAGTGATTGCCGCGAGGTCAAAGACCTGATCAAGAAACTAAACCGCCGGGCGGACGGCCGCGCGCTTTTGGTGGCGAAGATCGAAAAGCGCGAGGCGATCGAGAATCTTGACGAGATAATTGCGGAAACGGACGGTGTTATGGTCGCGCGTGGCGACCTCGGTGTCGAGACGTCGGTGGAGCATGTTCCCGTTTATCAGAAACGCATCATTGAGCGCGCCGTGGCGAATGACAAATTCGTGATCACCGCGACGCAAATGCTGCAATCGATGATCGAAAGCCCAAATCCGACACGGGCGGAGGCATCGGATGTGGCGAATGCCGTTTGGGACGGCTCGGACGCAGTTATGCTGTCCGCCGAAACCGCGTCCGGGGAATATCCCGTCGAATCGATACGAACAATGGCCCGGATCATTGACGCCGCGGAGACTATCAAGCCGGAAGAGCTTCGCAAACCCGTAAAGTTCTCGCTGCCTCCTTCCGGACGAACAAGCCAGGCGTTGTGTAAAGCAGCCGCTTATGCCGCCAAGGAAATGCAGACGGAGAAGGTCGCCGTTTTCACTGAATCGGGTTTGATGGCACGCCGCCTGTCGTCGGTTAGGTCAGGTTTGCAGACATTCGCATTGACCTCGTCGGAAGACGTTTACAATCAACTCGGACTCATCTGGGGGGTTATGCCGTTCTATCGCAGAAGTCTCGGCGGTGATACCGAACGCGCCATCGGAGAAGGTACTATGCTCGATCTTCTCAATACAGGTTCCGACCAGACTGGCGATCTGCTCAAGATCGGTGAAAAGACTTTGCTCGACGCGGGCGTGGTCGCTGCCGGGGAGACGATCATCATGATGGCCGGGCGACTGTCCGGCCACGGACTTTCCAGTTCCGTGATCGTTTGGACGATCGGTTCCGAGATCCCCCGCAAATGATCAACCCACGGCGACTCCGAAAAGTTTGCCGACCACTGCCGTTGCAGCCATCGCTATCGAGCCCCAGAACAAAACGCGAGCAGATCCCCGAAGCATATTCGCACCGCCCGCATGGGCGGCGACCGCACCCAGAACAACCAGAAACACAAGGGAAGATGCCGCGGTGAAACGAATAACACTTTCGTGAGGCGCCAGCCAAACAGTCGATAGCGGCAGTGCGGCTCCGAGTGAAAAACTCACTGCGGAAAAAAATGCCGCCTGCAGCGGCTGAGCTGATGTTGTTTCCGTAATTCCCAGTTCATCGCGGGCGTGTGCAGCCAAAGCGTCGTGTTCCATCAACTGATCGGCGACCTCTTTAGCGAGCTCCTCATCCAGGCCCCGTTCGATATAGATCTGGGTGAGCTCGAATAGCTCGAATTCCGGCTCCTGCTCCAGGTGTTTTTTTTCGAGCTCGAGGTCCGCCTTCTCAGTATCAGCCTGGGAGTGGACCGACACGTACTCGCCCGCGGCCATCGAAAGCGCGCCGGCAATGAGCCCTGCCACTCCGGCAAGCAACACCGCCGAGCGGTCCGAATCAGCCGCGGCAACACCGATCAATAGACTCGACGTCGAAACGATGCCGTCGTTTGCGCCGAGAACTGCAGCCCGGAGCCAGCCGACGCGGTGCGATCGGTGCATCTCGTTGTGCACCGGAACGACGCTCTTTCTTCGCTTTGCCATTAGAGGGGTTGGTCAGTCGGCGTTCACGATGCGGGCGACACTTTCTTTGGTGATGCTGCCGCCTTTTCGTTTTTTGAACTCAGTGAGGGTAATTTGAGGATCGCGCCAGGCGTCGAGGTGGCCGACCTGGTGGACACATTGGATAGTACACGTGGGTGCACACCATTTTTCGGTGATGTATTCGCGTTCCATGTCCTCGGAGGTGTATTCGAGAAGCGGAATGCCCGGGGTGCCGCGCTGCTGTGAGCACCAATTCACCATCCCGAATTCGTCTATGTAGAGATAGCGGGCACCGGCGCGGCAGCGCCACTTGTATTCGCCGCCCTCAACCAACTGGTCCTGGAACCAATTCCACCGAGCGTATGAGCGCGTTCCCTTCGACTTTATTTCTTTATAAACTTCCTTTTCGCGCTCGGTCAAGCCTTTGTTCAAGCCCATCTCGTCGTGGATGACGCCAACGGTCGATGAAAATCCCAACTCACGTGCGCGGTTGGCAATTTGAAGAGCCTCATTCGGGTTTGCCACGCCGCCGCCTACAACGGAATTGATATTGACCTTGAATTTCGCGTGATCGCGAAGGTTCACGAGCTTTGCATCGAGCACCTTGAGGCTTTTCTTCGAAACTTCGTCGGGTGTCACGTTGTCGATCGAGATCTGCAGGTAATCGAGGCCCGCGTCGTTGAGCTTTTTGATCTTGTCGACCTGGAAGTAATATCCGTTCGATATTAGCCCCGCTATCATCCCATGTTGACGGATGCGGGCGATGATGTCGTAGATCTGCGGGTGCATCATCGGCTCGCCCCCGGAGATCGTGATGACGGACGAACCAAACTCAGCGAGCTTGTCGATCCGCTCAAGCATTACCTCGATCGGCACCGGGTCGCTCGTCTTGTCGTATTCGTTACAGTAGGTACACGCCAAATTGCACCGCCGCATCGGCACGATGTGCACCAGCACGGGATGCTTCGTCGATGCAAACGCACGCAGCGTGTGCCGCACACCGCGCGTGAACCTGCTGAAACTACTTGCTTTAGGCATTTACGAACCCGACCAAAACGTTTAATTATAGTTTTCGAAACGCGCCAATTCAAACGTGAGGAGGTCCGCATAGGACAGTATGATCGCGCCAGGGCCGCCGTTTACGAGGGATCTGCGATCTGAACGCTAGTTAACTCGGTCTAAGGAACTCTGTGCTTTTCTGTGGTTGGGTTATGACGAACCTTAGAGTATACCCACGGAACGGGCGAGCGAAAATTCGCTCATTGCTTTCCGGGTTCTGACGATCAGCTTGCAAGCGCTAGTAATGCGGCGCCGATTGCGGGGGCAAACTCGTCCAATTCGGAAAGGGTGATCTCAGCGGTATTGAAAGCACGAGCCGAAGAACACTGCCGGGCACGGCGGATAACGGCGTCGAGAACCGGGCTGGGGGTGCGGATCACCTCGCCTGCGATAACGATGCGTTCGATATTGAGCAGGTTGATCACGGCAGCAAGCGCGGTGCCGACGAAAGTACCGGTCCGTTCCAGCATGAGCAGAGCGAGGTCGTCGCCCATCTCGGCCGCGTTCAAAATATCCGCAAACGAGATCCGGTCTTCTCCCAGCCTTCGAAGCGTGGAGGTGCGGTCCTGGTGAAACCGGTTTCGGGTCCGGCGAACGATACCCGATATCGAGGCGATATCTTCGAGACGCGTTCCCTCTTCGTCGACCACGATAGCGCCGAATTCGCCCGCGAATCCTTCAGCACCGCGCCAGATCTCGCCGTTCAAAATGAGGCCGCTTCCAACGCCTTCGCCAAGCGTCACGCAAAACAGGTTCCGCGCGCCTTTTCCCCCGCCGAGCGAAAATTCGGCAAATGCTGCCGCGTTCGCGTCGTTCTCGATCGAAAGTTTTCCGCCAAGTGGCGCAAGCTCTGCGGCCAGGTCCGCGCCTTTGAGGGCGGGGACGCGCGAATCGATCACACGCCGCGAACCGGTTTCCACCATCCCGGGAACGGCGACACAAACCGGGAATGCAGTTGACGAAGCAATACCCCCGATCAGAGATGCGATCTGGTCCGAGATCGATGGTTCGGCCAATAGCGCGGTTTCTGATCTTTCCGCGGGGCGGCCGCTTGCGTCGAGCGAAACCGCCCGAATCCGATCGGACGAGATCGAAACTCCTATCGCTGCCGGATTTGAGGTGTCGGGCATATTTGCTTTCTAGCTCAGAAGCGCAGATTTTAGTGAGGCTGGCCGTTCAAGTCAAATCGGTCGTTTTTACGAATCCATATGGCGGTTCGGCAGCAGTTCCATGCTTTTAACCAACCAAATGCGCAGAATTAGTATCTAATTCTTTTGACCGTCCGCCGCCAAATTTTATGAGAACCTATTTCGCTTTTGCAGCCCTTATCGTATTTTTCGCGTGTTCGCCCGTATTTGTCGGTGAGGCATTTGCGCAGGCAAAACCGCAGCGTCCGACGCCGCAGGAAGGCAAGAAAAATCAGCGACCAACGCCCAAAACCGAAGAAGAGCTTCTGAAGGAAGCCGAAGAGCGAAAGCGAAAGGAAATGGAAAAGAGCGCGGTCGAGGAGCCGGGAGTGATTCCGGTAGAAACGAACCTGGTCAGCGTCGACGCGGTCGTACTGAATAAGAAGACGGGCCAGATCATCAGCGGACTAAAGAAGGAAAACTTCGTCATTTATGAAGACGGCGTAAAAAAGGACATCTCGCAGTTCAACACGCCTGATGCGCCGATAACCGTCACCCTCGTTTTGGAATACAGTAAATGGAGCGAACTTTTCGGCTCGGCTAACGGCGGCATTTACGAGCCGGGCCATTACGAGACCGTAAGGCCGGTTGCCTCGTTTCTGACGCAGTTCATCAAACCGCCGAACGATTACGCATCGGTTATCGCGTTCGATATGCGCCCAACGCCGATAACGGACTTCACGAACGATCCGGGGCGCATACGCGACACAATCCAGCTTCTTTTACGAAACCAGCCGGCGTTTCGTGAGAATAATCTTTACGATGCTATACAGCTCGCACTCGTCGGCGGGCGAGCGGATTCCGTTGTGCTGGAAAACGTTAAAGAAGAAAAGATGGACTACAGCGGTATGGTCGCCGTCAAGGCCAAACGCCGCGCGATCATTTTGGTAGCTTCGGGGATCGATACGTTCAGCAGGATCAATTTCGATGAAGCAAGAAAAATAGTACAAAGTGCCGGGATTCCGCTATATATCATCAGCACGGGTAATATGTTTTGCAAAAAATATTGCGACTACCTGGATCCGTCGCGGGTGATGCCGGGAACGCCGGACCGAATGACTTTTTTGCAAGCGAAGAATGCGATGAACACATTCGCGAGGGAATCTGGAGGGGCTCATTTCGAGATGACGTTTCCGCAGGAGATTCCGTCTTATCTGCAATCGATTAATGGCCTTCTTCGAAGCCAATACAACCTGGCGTATGACCTGGAAAAACCGCATGAAATGGGTAAGAAGTACAAACTCGAGGTTAAGGTCGACGTTGACGGCGACGGGCAAACGGATGACAAAGGTTTTGTTGTTCAGCACCGGCCTTACGTTTTAGGTCCGCTGCCGCCGGATAAGAACAATAAGAAAAAAGGTTAAGGTAAAGGCGGTCCTGAGCCGCCTTTCTTTTTCTGTGTATTCTGGGCTTCCGCGGTTTCGATCTTTCAAAAGGTTTCAACCAAAGAACATACGGACATGTTTGAATCGAATTGGATCGATTGATAGTTTATTAACTTGTCTTTCTGATGAATAAACACATCGTTAACAGTTATAAGAGAAAGCTCGCCTCCGAGGATGGATGGGTAGTCAAGAATGGGGCCCAGCTACGCATTGCGCTCTGCTATCCGAACACGCACGCTATCGGAATGGCGAACCTCGGGCTTCATACCATGTATGAGCTTTTCAACAGTATTCCCGACGTTTCATGCGAGCGTGTTTTTCTTCCCGACCCTGAAGATCTCAAAGAGTACGAGCGTTCGCGCACGCCTCTGCTCTCTTTGGAAACTCAAACGCCGGTCCGCGATTTCAATGTCGTGGCGTTCTCCATCTCGTTCGAGACCGATTACCTGAATATGGCGCGGATGCTGCAGCTTTCCTGCATCCCGGTTTGGTCGAAGGAGCGAAATCATTTTCATCCGCTTGTCATAATGGGCGGCGCTGCGTCATTTCTAAACCCTGAGCCGATCGCCGAATTCACTGACGTCATTGCAGTCGGAGAAGGTGAAATACTTGCTTATCAGCTGATCGAAGAGATCCTACAAAACGAGACGAAGGAAGAGGTCCTGCTTTCACTGGCGAGGATCGGCCGTGGTTTTTATGTGCCGTCATTTTACGACGTTGTCTATAACGAGGACGGGACCGTTTTCGGCTATCTGCCTAATCGGGAAGGCGTGCCGAAACGAGTCGGCCGGGCCCTGGCGGCTGTAAATCCGAAGGAAGGAACTTTAAGACGCGCGCTAAAACGAGGGCAGACAGAGCTTGCGGAATTTCTTGTAAACCAGGACACGTTTTGCCCTTCGACCGCGGTTTGGTCGCCGAAAGCGGAAATGGGTGACCGCCTGCTGGTGGAGATCTCACGCGGATGTTCGCAGGGCTGCCGTTTTTGCTGGGCCGGGTACAACTATTATCCGCCCCGCGTGGTTCCGGCAAAAGACATTCTAGCGAAAGCCGCCGAATGGCGTTCTAAAACGGACAAGATCGGCCTGGTTTCGACCGCAGTTTGCGACCACCCTGAAATTTCGACGATCCTAAGTGAACTTCGAGCGATGGAGTACCGAATTTCGGTTTCTTCCCTTCGTTTAGATCAGATATCGGACGAACTGCTCGATGCTCTGGTCGAATCGAAAGACCAGCAGATCGCGGTCGCGCCTGAAACCGGATCAGACAGGCTGCGCCGGGTTATCAATAAGAACCTGACAAACGACGAGATCGTCGATATCTGTGGCGCCGTTTTCGACCGCGGGATGCTTACTATCAAGCTTTATATGATGGTCGGACTGCCAACGGAAACGCAGGATGACCTCGACGAGATATTCGAACTTGTCGAGCGGGTAAAGGACCGGATGCTCGTGGCAGGGAAGAAATTCCGACGTGCCGGCAGGATCATCCCGTCGCTGAACGGATTTGTTCCAAAGCCAAATACGCCACTGCAATGGGATGCGATCTGTGATGAAAAGGAATTGAAAAAACGCATCAGATACGTGTGCAAAGGCTTATCAAAAATTCCTAATGTCGACGTGCGTTTCATGTCCGCCCGGATCGCCCACGAGCAGGCGCTTTTCTCCTCCGGTAATCGAACAGTTGCTAAGGTGATCGATCGCGCTGCGCAATTAAATGGGGATCTCGATCGAGCGATTCGTGAAACCGGCGTCGACCCAAAATTCCACACTTCGCGCGACCGGGACTATGACGAATTTCTTCCCTGGTCGATCGTCGATTCCGGCCTTTCGTTCGAATTCCTGCAGACCGAACATCAGAAAGCACGCGAAGCTCTTTCGAGCCTCCCGTGCCCCGCTGTTGAAAAATGTACGACCTGCGGCGTTTGCCCTTCGACCTGGCTGGCGGATGCGCCACCTGCGTTGATCCAGATCCAGCCCGCGTCGGTCCGTGCCGCGATCGGTGCCTAGGTTACTCCTTCGTCAAATAACCTACCGGCTGTGCCGTGTGGTTGAATTGGTAATTGTACCGGTAAAGACCAAACGGAAGCATGTCGACCTCTTTCGAATAGGCTACGTGCGCCTGGATCATGTTACCCGCCGGTTTGATCTCTACAACAGCGTCGCTGGGGACCTCATAATCGCGGGCGGCCCTTTGAATGTGCGCCTTGACAACGTCGGCAGGTTTTAGTTGGCCCGGTGCTGCCAGTCCTTTTACGACAGCAGTGTCCATTTCCTGCCGAAAGCTTGCACCGGCGTACGCCACGGGCACATAGTTGTAGCCGGCATTCGCGATCAACACCAGCACCAATCCGATTAGCAACGCTTTTACCGCCGCGCCTCCGCGTTCGGAAGACCTATCGATATGTAGCTTTTTCATTTTGAATCGCTCCACAGAACAGAGGTGGAAACTAATTTGAGGAAATGAACTCTTTTATCGTCGACCGGACGATCTTGTCGCCGATCGTGGTGTGGGGAACGATCACCGCTTTACCGATGCCTTTCAGCAGAACCCATTGAAGAGAATCGTAGATGTGCTTTTTGTCGTGACGAAGCGCCGAAAAAAGGGCTCTGGGATCGATATGGCGGATCTTAGGCAAACTGCCCGTGCGATGAACAACATCGCTCAACAAGTTTACAACTTTCGGGTCCAAAAGTCCAAGTTTTTTCGATAGCTCGGCGGCGAAGATGATGCCGTAACCGACTGCCTCGCCGTGCTTTAAGTAGCGATAATCGCCGGCTTTTTCCAACGCGTGTGCGAAAGTGTGGCCGAAATTGAGGACTTTCCGCGAACTGGCATCATTCTTAGCGACGGATTCCCTTTCATCTGCCCGAACGATCCTTACTTTAAAAGCGATCTGATCGGCGAGAAAACCTTCAAAATGCGAAGGTAATTGCTTGTTTTTCAGTGCTTCGAATCGATCCACCATCTCGGCGGTTCGATCGAAAAGCTTTAGGCTCGATACCACACCGTGCTTTATGCATTCGCAAAAGCCGGCTGTAATCTCGCGTTTAGGCAAGGTCGAAAGAACGTTCGGATCGATCAAAACGCCTTTCGGCTGATAAAAGGAACCGGCAAGATTCTTCCCGAACGCCGTATTTACACCCGTTTTCCCGCCTACCGACGAGTCGACCATCGCAAGCAGGGTTGTCGGAATCTGCAGATAATCGACGCTTCGGAGATGTATCGACGCCGCGAAACCGGCGATATCGCCTACTACACCGCCGCCGAAGCTGATCACGGCGTCGGTTCGCGATAATCCGAATTTCGACAACGAATTCAGGATTTTGCTGAGCGTTTTCAAATCTTTGAAGCGTTCGCCGTCGCCGATCAGATAAACATTTGTCGCGAATCCCGCCGTTGAGAGAGTTCGTAATAGTTCGTCGCCGTACAGCCCGAAAATCTTTTTG
>JAICPV010000344.1 GCA_025929655.1 Pyrinomonadaceae bacterium | reverse complement strand
GAACTTCGGAGATTTCGTCAACATCCCACGCTGCAACCGCTTTTTCATATCTCTCCAATAAGCCCGAGAGGAATAGTCTTTCATTTACCGTCATCCCGGCTGCTTCCTTAGGTGTTAATTTGCGTGGAACTTCATCGCTCATTGCTCATTTCAAATCCAAAACCGCCCAATCGTGTTGACGTGCTGTCTGCTTCAATCGAATATCCGGATTCACCGCTACTGGATGCCCGACAATCGACAACATTGGCAAATCGGAAATGCTGTCGGAATAAGCATATGATTCCGAGAGATTGATATTCTCGCGTTCGGCGTATTCGCGTATCCATTTGGCTTTTGTGGCTGACGCCATAACGGGGGGCAGGACGCGGCCGGTGGCGTAGCCGTTTACGAATTCCAGACGGTTTGCGACGCAGTCGTCGATGCCGAGATGTTTCATCAAGCGGTCGATCGTAAAGTCCAGAGCTCCGGTCAACACGATCTGCCGCTGCCCGATCTTTTTGCCCGCTTCGATCAGTTCCGGTGTTCCCGGATAGATAGCAGGTTTCAGAACTTCTTCAAAGAGTTCTTCCGAAAAATAACGCAGGCGATCCTGTGAAAAGCCGGTGTAGCTTCGGAAAAAGACCTCGTTGAAAACGTTGCGGGAATATAGATCGGTGATCCCGAAGAACGGCAGCTTCGCCAGGGTCCCCACGCTTGCTTTGGCCGTTCGCCAAATTCCCTGCTGCCGCTTTGCGTAAAATGCCAGCGTATGCACCAGATTCGTGCTGACCAAGGTGCCCTCAAGGTCATAAAATGCGGCTGCCTGCCCGTTTTTTTTCATTCCGGTCTTGTGCTATTTTGATTAGCAAATCTCGCGGTCACTATTTTGATCTTGAACAAACCAAATCTTACCATTTTTTTCTCGTCTTCAAGCTTGAAAGCGGGCAGAGCTTACAAATTAATTACAATTGTAATTACATTGTATTTACTTTTGGCCTGTGGTTCGAGTTCGACCACTGAAATTGAGACAAAACGCGAGACCGTTTCGCCCCAAACGCTGCTGCAAAGTGATGAACTCTTCACCCAACGCCAAGACCTGGAAAAGCTCCGACAAGCCATTTCCGTTTTGAATCGGGCCCGAAGGGAAAACGAAAGAAGCTACGACGTGGAATGGAGGCTGGCGAAATACAATTATTATTTGGGGCGCCACACGACCGACCAGAAAGAAAAGGAAAAAGCATTCGCGGACGGCGTTGCCGCGGGTAAATTGGCTGTAAAACAGGACTCGAACAAACCCGACGGCCATTTTTGGTTTGGAGCGAACCTCGGAGCACAGGCGAATGAGAATCCGCTTTCTTCGGGCGTCACGTCGGTAGGCGAGGTCCGCGAGGCCATGAACAAGGTCATCGAGCTTCAGCCAAATTACGAAATGGCCAGCGCATACGACGCGCTGGGGCAACTGGAGTTGGGGACAAGGCTGATGGGAGGCTCGGCGGATAAAGCAAAGGAGTATCTCGAAAAAGCGGTCGAGATCGAAAAATTCAATGGCGAGGCCCGGATTCATCTTGCGGAAGCATACCTTGCCCTCGGCCGCGACGCCGATGCGAAAAAGCAGCTCGATTTTGTCCTGCAAATGAAACCGAATCCGGCATATTTACCCGAGTATCAACAGCAGGTCGAGAAAGCAAAGAAAATGTTGGAAACAAAATTCTGACCGCGGCGAAAAGTATGAAACGTGCGGTATTTCCGGGATCCTTCGACCCGCTGACGAACGGCCATTTGGACATCATCCAACGCAGTGCGCCCCTTTTTGACGAGATGATCGTTGCAGTGCTTAATAATCCTGAAAAACGACCGATGTTTTCAGTTGAAGAACGCTGCGATATGATCCGCGAGGTTCTGCCTTCCATCGATACTGACGATTGCAAGATGACGGTGGAGAGCTTCTCCGGATTGACGGCACAGTTCGCAAAGAATAGGGACGCCGATGCGATCGTGCGCGGCATCCGTGCCGTCAGCGATTACGAATACGAGCTCAGGATGGCGCTTATGAATCGCCGGCTGGAGCCGGAGATCGAAACCGTTTTCCTCATGGCGGACGAAGAATTCTCCTACGTTTCTTCTACGCTGATGAAACAGGTCTTCGAGCTGGGCGGCCGCGTCGAGGGCTTGATCCCCGAATTGGTTGAAGAGCGGATGCGTGCCAAACAAAATAAATGATTCGAGCAGTACATCATGTACAAGTTTCGATCCCAATTGGGGCCGAAGACGAAGCTCGTACATTCTATTGCGGCATTCTTGGATTGAGGGAGATTCCGAAACCGGAGTCGCTCTCCGGCCGCGGCGGATTTTGGTTGGAACTCGACGGATTTCAGATCCATTTCGGAACGGAGGACGGCATCGAAAGATCCAGGTCGAAAGCCCATATTGCATACCTTGTGTCCGATCTTGACGGCTGGCGCGAAAAACTGGAATCTAATGGCTGTTCGATCATAGACGGCATCCCGATTCCCGGATACGACCGTTTCGAATTTCGCGACCCGTTCGGCAACCGCGTCGAGTTTTTGGAACGTACCAACTGAGCGTGGTTCGTATCTTCGATCCCCTGCGGTAGAATTGCCCTTTATGTCTTTTCCCGTTTCCGAAAGAGTTTCGAGAATGAAGGGATCGGCAACGCTGATCGCGGCGCAGATCGCATCGGAATTGAAAGCCAATGGCCACGATCTGATCGACCTTTCTATAGGTGAGCCGGATTTCGACACGCCCGAATTCGTCAAGGAATTCGCCCGCGATGGGTTGGCGAAGGGCCTTACAAAATACACGCCCAGTTCGGGCACGCACGCCTTTCACGAATCGGTTTGCCGGTTTTTCGAACGCCGGTTCGGAACCGATTTCGAAGCTAGCGCAGTGGCGGCGACGTGCGGCGGAAAACAGGGCTTGTTCAACGCCGCCTGCACGCTCCTCGATCCCGGCGACGAGGTATTGATCCCGAAACCGTATTGGGTGACATTTCCCGAGCTCGTAACGTTTTGCCAGGCGAAGAGCGTGTTCATTGAAACAAGCGGGACCGATTTCGTCTTGACCGCGGACCAGGTCCGCGAGGCGATCACCGACAAAACAAAACTTCTGATAATCAACTCGCCGAACAATCCGACCGGCCGCGTCATCCCGCCGAATGAGATGCGAAAGATCGTCGAGGCGTGCGCGGAACGCGGCGTTTACGTTCTCACCGACGAATGCTACCTGTTTTTCGCCTATCCGCCTGCCGAGGTTTTTACGTCGGCCACGCTGCCGAAGGAGCTCCGCCATTTCGTCTGCGTCGGTGGAAGTTTTTCGAAGACCTTTGCGATGACCGGATGGCGGATCGGTTTCACGATCGCAAATGAAACCTGGACGAAAGCGATGGTTAAGCTGCAAAGCCATTCCGCGACGCACCCAACGTCGTTTGTTCAGTACGCATGTGCGAAGGGCTTCGAACAATACGAGCAAACGATAGAAGCCGTTACCGGGATGACCGAAGAATACGAGCGCCGTAAAAATTGGCTGATCCCGGCGCTGAACGAGATCGACGGCTTCAAATGCGCGATGCCGGAAGGCGCGTTTTACGCCTTTGTCGATATACGTAG
>JAICPV010000244.1 GCA_025929655.1 Pyrinomonadaceae bacterium | reverse complement strand
ATCGTCGTCGTCCCGCCGAACGCCGCCGCACGCGTTCCTGTAAAGAAATCATCACTCGACTGCGTCCCACCGAACGGCAGCTCCATATGCGTATGCGGATCGATCCCGCCCGGTATAACCAGCTTTCCCGAGGCGTCGACAACCTTGTCGACCTCGATATCGATCTGTTTGCCGATCATCGAGATCGTTTCACCTTCGATCAGAACATCGGCATTATAGTCATCGACCGCGGTCACGATCCGGCCATTTTTAATGAGTGTTTTCATAACGAAGAATGGATATCAGTGTGATCTCGCGTAGTCCTCAACGAGCGACAACATCTGGTCAAGCGTAGTCCGGGAATAATATCGCCCGTTTGTTATCACGGCCGCGATGCGTTTCGTGTTGGAGATGTCCCGGAGCGGGTCGCCGTCGAGCAGCACCATATCCGCGACTTTGCCCTTTTCGATTGTCCCGAGCGTCTTCTCCATCCCTAGAAACTTTGCCGGGCCCACCGTGGCGGTTTGGAGCGCTTCGAACGGAGTGAAACCGTTCTGCACATACAGCTCGAGTTCGTCATGAAGACTAAAACCAGGGTATGTATATGCGCCCGGCACGTCGGTTCCGGCTAGAAACATTACCCCTGCTTTATGCATTGCACGTACAAGTTCCAGTTCTTTCAGATAAAGCTTTTTCTTCTGAACAATAAACTCAGGAGTCCGAAATTTCAGGAAGAAATTATTCTCCGGCTTCCAGTTTTCTACATCCGTCGCGGAAATGTATTTCATTCTCGGATCGCTCGTAAAACCGCCATCGTCTAAAAGCGATAATGGCCGTTTAGTAGACAAGGTCGGGACCTGCCTCGTGCCGTTTTTAACAAACTCTGCGTACAAAGATTCGCATTTGTTTGAATCGAAAGTCGCGAGCTCGATCTTCGTTCTCTCCGCTATCCGTGCCGGGATCGCGGTGAAATCGTTCGGCTTCCCGCTGGATTTTATTACCGCGTTTGCTCTTTCTTCGATCGTGTTCGCGTCGAGAGAAGAACAGGTTCGGAGAATATTTCCCAAATGCTCAAAACTTAGCTGCCCGGCGTCAGATGCATCGAATGACGTAAGTTCGCTCGGCACATGCCCGGCGAGAGCAAGACCAAGTTTCGACGCCTCATCGACGATCGCCAAATACTCGGCCCGTGAAACACCGTCATATACCTTGATGAAATCTGCCCCGGAGCGTTTTAGGAACCTCACCTGCCTTCGTGCTTGGGCCTCGCCTGTGAAAGGGATCGAGTTCCGCGGAACTGTCGGGCGCGCTCCGTCCATTATCCGCCCGGCGGCGATGATCCGCGGTCCAACCAGTTTACCCGCCGCTATTTCGCTTCGCAGCCGCCCGAGCATCGCGAAAGCATCGGCTGTTGTTCCCATATCGCGAATGCCGGTGATACCATTCGCAATAAAAAGCTTGAAAAAAGGCTCCGCACGTTCCGGCGCCAGGGCGTGGACGTGCATATCCCAAAGGCCCGGGATGAGAAACTTTCCGGTACCGTCAATTACCGTCACACCGCCGGATACCTTTACCGATCTCCCAATACCGACGATGCGCCCGTCATCGACAATGACCGTCATACCGGACCGCGGAGCGGTACTGATCATATCGATCAGAGTGACATTTCGAATAGCGACGACGGGTTGCGGGCGCGCGACAGCGACTAGGATAATCAGAAAAGCTATGGTGAGAAAGCTCTTCATAAAGCACAAGATACCGCCGTTACTCGGGCTGCAATGCGAAACTGCTGATCTTCCCTTCTTTGTTGACGGCCATCGCGAGAAAAAGGGTCATGCCTGAGTGCTCGATTCGAAACCGATAACTGGTGGCATCATCGGCGGCAGTTCGTGCGACAAGCTCGAACTTTTGCACCGGGCCCAACGTCTTGACAAAGGCAGCTACGCGGTCGTGCTGCGCTGTCATAGCATGATTCAGCTCGGGAGTAAACCGATTTTTGTCCGCCGTTCCGGCGAGAACCGCCTGATAAAGTTCTTGGGTTTGGGCGGTAAATGCTGGATCGGGATCGACGACAGGTTTAGGTTTGAGCGTTGGTTCGATGATCTCCGCCACCCCGTTCGCGATCTTTGATTGGTTCGCTTGCGCGAGATTTGCAAAAACGATCACCGTGAGGTTGTTGTCGGGGTAGCGGGCGATGTGAGCCTTGAACCCCTGCCACGCACCCCCGTGCTCGATGACACGTTTCCCGTTAACATCGCGGACCGCCCACCCGAAGCCATACGGATGCGTTTTGCCGTCATTTAGTTTGATCGGCGACCACATTTCATCAAGGCTGGTCTTTTTGAGCAGTTTGCCGCGGCTGAGAGCTTCATCCCATTTGATCATGTCGTGAGCTGTCAAATATAACGAACCGTCGGCCGTGGTGTTCATCGACGGGGAAACCCAATTCTGATTCTTCACTTGACCTTGAACGAGTCGATATCCCGAGGCTCGGTTGGGGATGATATCGGCTTCGTTGATAATGCGAGCGGTAGTCATTCCCAGCGGTTTGAATATCCTTTCCTGAAGGAACTCACCGTAGAACTTACCCGTTACCTTTCCGATCAGCATCCCGAGTGTCACATAACCGAGATTACTGTACTGCCATTTCTCGCCCGGCTTGAAAGCGACGGGCGCTTCCTTCGCCTTCTTGAATATTTCCTGTTCGGAATAGTCGCGCCGGAAATCGAAATCCTGAGGGTAATCGGTCATCCCGCCCGTATGCGAAAGCAAATGGCGAACTGTAATGCCGGACCACGCCTCCGGCACCTCGCCCAAATATGTACCGATCCTTTCGTCCAATTTTATCTTCCCTTCCTCGACGAGCATCATTACCGCTGTCGCTGTAAACTGCTTTCCGACCGAGCCGGATTGAAAGATCGTTTCGGGCTTTACCGGCACCTGGTGCTCGACATTCGCCAAGCCGTAGCCTTTGACTATTAGCGGCTTCCCGTCCTTAACTACCGCCAGGGAGATACCCGGGATCTTCTGCTTTTGCATCTCCGATTTGATAAAATTGTCGACCTTCGTGGCGGTCTCAGTTTGAGCAAATCCGAAGAGGACCGCCGAGAGGACGAGAAGAATTGCGAAGATCGGTTTTCGCTTCATAGATCGTTCTTAGTCTTGGGCAAAAGACCCTTCCGCATCGTGAGAATCAAAGAATTGTAACCCGACTTTTCGTACGCCTTTCGGGCCGTGATGTTGTCGGCATAGACTTCGAGTTTCATTTCGTTTACACCTCGCGACGCCGACCACGCTTCCAACACCTCGACGATCTTTCCGTTGACGCCCTTTCCGCGATGTTTCGGGATGACATACATGAATCCGAGATAAGAATGCTGGTCGTGTTTGAGATAGCTTTCCGAAGGTTCGATCTTTGCAAAGCCCGAGCCAATGATCTCCGAGTCCAGTTCAGCAACTACGACCTCCGCCTCGGGTGAGGCGATCAATCCTTCCAGATCGTAATAATTAACGTCGAATCCATCCCGGATCGTATCGTCAAACAACCGCTCCGCGTCGATGATCGCCTGCTCGAATTCAAGTAGAATTTGCAGGTCGTCCTGCGTCGCGGGCCTGACATTAACGGTCATTGGTTGTTCTTGCTGGGTGCTAACTCGCGAGCCCCGCATCGAGAGCATTTATAAGCTGGTCAACGGTATCCTTCGACGAATTTAACATCATGCCCGTACGGATCACATTTCCGTACAGGCCGCCCTTCCCGATCAGCACTCCTTGGCGTTTTGTTTCTTCAAATATTTTCAGCACGGCTTCGGGATTCGGTTCCTTGGTTTTGGGATCTTTAACGAGCTCGATTCCCTGCATGATGCCCATACCGCGGACGTCGCCAATGACCGGATATTTCTGCTGCAGCTCGAGAAGCTTTTCATGGAAATAGTCGCCCACAACACGGCAGTTCGTACGAAGGTCGTCTTCCTCAATTACGTTGATAACTGCGAGACCGACAGCCATCGAAACCGGGTTGCCGCCGAAGGTCGAGAACGTCAGTCCCGGAAAAGCGTCCGCGACTTCCGGTGTCGCGATCGTCCAGCCGATCGGGACACCGTTTCCCATACCTTTCGCAGAAGTGATGATGTCGGGCTCAACGCCATAGTGCTCGATGCCGAACCATTTGTCGCCGGTACGGCCCCATGCGGTCTGAACCTCGTCGGAGATGAACAATCCTCCGTGGTTCTTCGTGATCTCGTGAACGCGTTTGAAATAATCCTTCGGCGGAACGATGAACCCGCCCACGCCCAAAATAGTCTCCGACATGAACGCAGCGATCTCGCCGGTCGTCGTCGTGCGGATCAGGTCTTCCATGTCGTTGGCACACGCAAGTCCGCAGTTATCCGGTGTCGCGTTGAAGGGGCAGCGGTAACAATATGGCGCGTGAGCGTGAACAAAACCGGGAACCTGCGATGCGATCGGTTTCCAGTTGGAATGGGCGATCGACGACAATGCCGTCGCCGAGCGGCCGGCGTAGCTGTGACGGAGCACGACGACCTCGTGATTACCGGTCGCGAGCTTTGCGGCAAGTATCGCCGTGTCGTCGGCCTCGGTTCCGCT
>JAICPV010000198.1 GCA_025929655.1 Pyrinomonadaceae bacterium | reverse complement strand
GCTCGGGAAATTGCCCGAAGACAAGATGAAGCAGATCGTCCAGGCAGCGGACGATGTGATCGAAGGGAAGCTGGACGCGCATTTTCCGCTGCGCGTATGGCAGACCGGTTCTGGCACGCAGACCAACATGAACGCCAACGAGGTCATCTCGAACCGCGCGATCGAGATCGCTGGCGGCGAGATGGGCTCGAAGGTGCCCGTGCATCCGAACGACCACGTCAATATGTCGCAATCGTCGAACGATACTTTCCCGACGGCGATGTACATCGCCGCGGCTGAACGGGTCACTGCTCTGATCCCGGAAGTGCAAAAGGTCAGCGACGCGATCAAAGCGAAGGCTGAGGAATTCCGCGGCGTAGTGAAGATCGGGCGCACTCATCTGCAGGACGCAACGCCGGTGACCGTCAGCCAGGAGTTCAACGGGTGGGCGAACTTATTAGACCGTGATGTCGACCGGCTTAGGATAGTTTTACCGGATCTGTTGGACCTCGCGATCGGCGGTACGGCTGTCGGTACGGGATTAAATGCGCACCCGGAATTCGCCGAGCGGGCCGCTTCGAAGATCGCCGAGCTTACCGGACTTCCTTTCAGATCGCATCCGGACAAATTCGCTGCCCTATCGGCTCACGACGAATTGGTTTTCGCGTCCGGCGCGCTGAAAACTCTCGCCGCCAGCTTGATGAAGATCGCCAACGACATTCGCTGGTTAGCATCGGGACCGCGTTGCGGGATCGGCGAACTATCACTTCCCGAGAACGAACCCGGTTCCTCGATCATGCCCGGGAAAGTGAATCCCACGCAGTCCGAAGCAATGACGATGGTCGCAGTTCAGGTCTTTGGAAATGATGCAGCCATTGGATTTGCGGGTTCGCAGGGAAACTTCGAGCTAAACGTTTTCAAGCCCGTAATGATCCATAATTTTTTGCATTCCGTAAGGCTGATACATGACGCCTGTCATGGTTTCGTCGATTACTGCATCGCCGGTATCGAGCTGAACCGCCAACGGATCGACGAGTACCTCAACGATTCGCTTATGCTCGTAACCGCTCTCAACCAGCACATCGGGTACGACAACGCCGCGAAGATCGCGAAGAACGCGCATAAAAAGGGGATCTCGCTAAAAGAATCAGCGGTCGAGCTTAAATTGCTGACCGCCGAAAAGTTTGACGAATTGGTGAAGCCTGAAGAGATGACTCATCCATAGAATGTAAAAGTGCAGGCCGGACATCGGTCTGCATCGTTTCTTATCCGCCGATGATAACTGTCATCTCGCCCTTGGTGATTGTATTTGGCGGGCCGACAGCTTCGAGGATCGTGTCGCCCATACGGGCTGCCGGCATACCCGCGATCATGACCGTCGCGGATGGCGTGATCACAACGCCCGGGCCGTGCGGCGGTATCGGCAGAGGTGTGGCGCACATGTGAATATCAGCGCCGCCTGCGGCGCTCGAGATCGTCGATCCCATGGTCGCGGCGGCGGTCGCCTTCGCCGTTTCCTCAGCGGCCTTCGCCGCGGGTGCTCCGGGGGTTCCCGCGGCTGCCAGGGTCGCAGCCTCAGCAGTCGCGATGACGGCATCGGACGCGGTCTTTGCCGCCTGTAAGGCCGCGGCAACCGCTGGATTCACACCTCTCCAGGCGGGCAGGAAGCCGATCATCACGGTGATGGCCGTCGGCCCTCCGGTTAGTACGGGGGGAAGCGGATGAGCAACGCTATCGGTTATTCTTGCGGCTGGACCTTGCGGCATACATTTTCCTCAACTACCAGTTCTCGAAAATAGATACGCTTATCGTTCCAAGGTGGGAAGCGGCAAACAGTGGATCCTTTGCCGTAAAATTCGTTGTGTTCGGCCGATAATTTGTGAACCGGCGAGTGACGGGATTATCGCAAAGCCGTTTCGTAGCCCTGACCGAATTTGATTGCGACGTTCCCCCACTTGCCATTAGCTCAGACCGGGTATCCGTATGTCCGACATCCAGCAGTGCATGGCCTGCTTCATGTGGGAACGTGAAGGGCAAATTGTCCCCGCCATTCATAACCGGTCCGCTGTTCGACGTAGCGCCCATCACACAACTGTTCGCTAATATTAGCGGCGGCTGAAACTCAGGAGGCATTTTTACGCAAGGCGAATACGCGCGTCCTCGCGTATCTGCATCTTGATAGCGGCCTACCACGAAGCAGTTCAGGCGGTCTGTGTGCGTATTGTAATTGCGCAGAAGCTGCCTGCAGTGTCGCGTCCCATATTCGTACTCAGCGTTGCCTTCGTCAGGCCACCGTTGGACGTTCAAGGTCCCCATCCGTAAACTCGCATTTCGATCTGTATTGCGGACGGCGCTGATCGTCACCTTTCCACCGGCTTTATCCTTTATAAGAATGTCAGCAGAGACATTGGTCTTTGCAAATCCTATTGATGCGGCGTTCTTGAACACTTTGGCTTCGAAATCGGCGTCGTTGACTTGCGCAGCAATCAGGTTAGCAACCGCTTCCGGCGTCAACCGGGCACCGGGATTCGGCGCCCGCGGGATATCGATCGCAACAGGTTTGGAGTGGGTAACGCCGCCACCCCGGTCGGTCGTAACTGTAAACGTCATGCGTGACGGCGACGCACCCGCGGAAGTGATGCCGTGTGCGCGCCCACCATGTATATCCGATACCACCAACAAATTGCGGTCCGGTGGATCGAGAAGCCGAATCCCCGGACCGACGAGCTTCGGGGCCATGTTCGCTTGAGCATAAGCCCTGCGTAGCCAACGAAATACACGGTGCCTAACATGGGCTTCTGTGATCCCCCTCGCTCCCGTTGCGTCACCCGCATTCGCGCGTATTATTCCCACGCATAGCTTTATCCGTCTCCGGTTGATCCCTACGGGGGCTTCTGCTACGACTCGGCACTGCGCATTTCCACCTATCGGGCAGCTTGGAATTAAATAGGTGGCGCGAACTCGCTGGTCAAGTATTTCGACCTGCTCTTCATTTGGCTGGTCGTCGGTGACCAATAAGGTTTGCTGCGGCCGTGTCGCTTTGTCTCGCTCGTCCGTGACTAAACGTAAATAAGGCGAACGGTATCGCTGGTCGGGAAGCGGAGTGGCTTGGAAACCGCGTGTTTCCAGGCGGCGCCTGGTGGTTTCCGCAGCACTTGACCAATTAAGATCGTGCCCCGTAACAGCACCGCCGACGTAAACAGGATGCAACGCTTCCAAGATGATATCAACGGTTGCGGCGGCGGACCGGTTATCTGTCACCTCTACTTTGAATGCATCGGGATCGGCATGCGAGGCTGCGTGGTATCGCCAGTGATTTACAGGAGCAAATGCATCGAACCCATTCGCACCAGCGCGATCGGTTCGATAATTACTGATCGCCAACTGGTTTATCGTAACGTCGGCAGCAAAATCAAGGTTCTGCGAACCATGCACGAACCGGATCGCAGCAAATTGCACTTGCCGAACAAACACGTGTATTTTTTCAGTCGGAGCAGAATCCTGACGCTCGACGAGGTCGGGAATGTAGACTTCCATACCTGGCTCAAGTGCCTGGTTCCTGATAGCCGCATTCGCGCCATGGTCTCGAACGGATTGGCAATCTGCAAACCCCCGCATTGCGGCCAGCGTGCAGAACGAATCCCCTAATTGAGCTTTGATCCACTCTCCCATGAAACTAATTGGCCTCCTGTCCGGTTTCCCGGAATAACACGTCGATCTGGCCCTCGTCGGGCTGTGACAGAACAAAGCGTTCTTTTGTCGAAAGTGTCCCACCGAAAAACCTTACCGCTCTGGCACTCCTTAAACGGTAAGCGAACTTCTCTTCGTCGGAGAGATCCGACGCCTCGATCTCCTTCGCCACGTTCTTCAGGGACGCAATTATTTGCTCATTTTTGCCTTCGCGTGAGATCGCTCGCAGTTGGCGCGCCGCCCACCACCTCAATTCGAGATCCTCGCTTTCACTCCAACCCATGTACAGCCTGCATGTTTCGTCGATCCTTTTCGCAACGTCCTGCGCCGAAAGAATTCGTTGCCTTTGATCTCTTTCGGAGAGGGCCTTGGGAAGGTCGTTATGCAAGACCCCGTCGATATACTCTGCCTCGTCGTCGGAAGCGCGATCGGTTTTACCCTTAGCCTTCAACTGATCGAACTCGGCACTCATCTTCTTTTGTAAACCGTCTACCTTTAGTTCAGGCCCGAACGCATCGACGGCCATCGCCATCTGTTCGTAATGCTCGCTCGCTAACTTGTGACCGACAAGAAACTGGAAATATGTCGCTGCTTTTGCGCGTGTCAGATCGTCTCCGACCTGTGCGAGCGTCATTATCAACTGAACAGACTGCATAAATTGACGCGACTCTTTTTCACCACGGTCGAGCATTTTTTCGAGATGATCGATCACGGTAATCAAGTCGTAATAGTCAACGACCCTTCGTGCGCGTTCGAATGCGTTAGCGTGAAGCGACCGGTCCAATTTCTCACGCAGGAATTTGTCAACGTGAACCGGATCCAGCAGAGTGGGAACTGATTTTCGCCCATATTTCCATTCGATAATGTACGATTTCAGTTCCTTGTATGCAGTCGCTTCGTCGACTGGTTTGTATGGCAATTCTCCGTTCATTTTCGTCCTTCGGCTAGGTGTCTGTTTAGCTGCCGGCCTGTCGAGGGCCGGCGTTACCGGTGCTTGCGGGCAAGCTTGTTGAGCAAACGAGCCCAGTATGATCAAGACGGCGATCATACAATTTTCCAACTTCAATTTCATCACGATCCGCCCGTTATGGGCCGCATCCTCCCGTTATCTCGGCTTCCATGTCGAAGTATCGAGATTTGGAAACGTTACTTTACATGTGCCCGGATCGATTCCCCCTACCCTTGCAAAACCGTTCGCATCCAAGGATCCCTCCGCCACAGTTGAACCGTCCGGCAGCGTTATTCTGTACCTCTCTCCTGGTACCGGGTTATCATTCGGATCCAATAATTTGATCTCGATCCACGACTTTTTCTTCTTATTAGCGGGTTCCTCTGGATTGTGCCACGGCGCACTATACGATGGCACCAAAGGCGGAGGGATACCGCGGATCTGGTTTTTGTATGTGGGTGCATCGCTTCCCGGATCTGCGTTGTCTGCGATATGCGCCTCTTCCGGGGTCATCGGCGGGACCAAGGTGCCCGGCATCGCGGTACCTGCCGCACCGCCACTATTTATCAGCACCATTGTTCCCTGGATGACGACGCCTGCGGGGTTGATATCAATGAAGTTTCCACCCACTTTTAGGGTTATCTGCGTGCCGCCCTCAATGACGACATTCATACCGGCCTTCAAATAAATAGTTT
>JAICPV010000004.1 GCA_025929655.1 Pyrinomonadaceae bacterium | reverse complement strand
TTCCTGACACAAGGCTCAGGTGCTGCGATTGACGAATTACTTCGACTTTTGATTTCGTGGAGACGTGGCGAGCTATCGTCGATGGTCGTGGAATCGCCGCGCGACATAACTTTGTCGTCGGTCGTTGCAATAGGTATCTCGCTGGATTGAGAGACCGTAACCGGTGACGCTTCTGCATTTTCATCTCGCACTGACCGCCGATCATCGGAACAGGCAGTTATTGCAAGTACCACTAAAAGTATACCGATCGAATAGACCTTCATGGCTTCAAACGATACAACATCCGCGGAAACGGTATCGTCTCTCTCACGTGTTCGATGCCGCACATCCATGCGACGGTGCGTTCGATGCCCATACCGAAGCCGCTGTGGGGAACGCTGCCGTAGCGGCGGAGGTCGAGATACCATTCGAACGATTCGCGGGGCAGGTTGTGCGCCTCGAGCTGCTTTTCGAGATAATCGAGCGACGCTGCGCGCTCGCCGCCGCCGATGATCTCGCCGTAGCCTTCCGGCGCGAGCAGATCTATACCGAGCGCATATTTCGGATCGTCCTTGTCGACCTCGAAATAGAATCCCTTGATCGCGGTCGGGAAATGATGGACAAAGACGGGCGAACCGAACTGGCTCGAAAGATAGGTCTCGTCCGGCGCGCCGAAATCGCCGCCCCATTCAAACCGTCGGACCGCAGGCCGCTGGCCTGCATCTTCTTCTGAGCGGGCGGGCCGCCCGCGGTCCGACGCTCCAAGCTCCCCCTTATCAAATCCGTCCTGCAGCATCTTCACCGCATCGTCGTAATGCAGCCGCGGAAATGGAGACTTGATCGCTTCCAGTTTGGAAATGTCGCGTTCGAGAGCTTCGAGCTCGGCTCGGCGTTCGTTTAATACGCTTTTGACAATATGCAAAATCAGCCCTTCGCCGAGATCCATCATGTCCTCGTAGGTCGCGTAGGCGACCTCTGGCTCAACCATCCAGAATTCAGTCAGGTGGCGGCGGGTTTTTGATTTTTCCGCACGAAAAGTCGGGCCGAATGCGTACGACTTTCCGAAGGCTGCGGCGGTCGCTTCGTTATAAAGCTGTCCGCTCTGCGTCAGGTACGCTTTATCGTCGCCGAAGTAATCGACCTCGAAAAGCGTCGTCGTGCCCTCGCACGCGGCCGGCGTGAAGATCGGCGTGTCGGCGAGAATGAATCCGTTCGAGTCAAAGTAATCGCGAACGGCTTTGATCACTGTATGGCGCACTTTCAATATCGCATTCTGCTTTTTCGAGCGGATCCAAAGATGGCGATGGTCCATCAGGAACTCGGTGCCGTGCTCCTTCGGCGTGATCGGGTAATCGTGGACGTTCTGCAGTACGTCGATGCCCTTCACATCGACCTCGACCCCGATCGGCGAACGTTCGTCCGCCTTTACCGTTCCATGAACGATCAAAGACGACTCCTGTCCGAGTGCCTTCGCCTTCTCGAAGACCGATTCGTCGTTTCCTTTGAAAACCACGCATTGGACGATACCCGTGCCGTCGCGAAGCTGAAGAAAAACAAGCTTGCCGCTTGAGCGTGAATTGTAAAGCCAGCCTTTTAGCGTGACGTCATGGCCGATGCGATCTTTTAGTTGGTTGATATATGTCTGCTTCATTTTGAAAGCGAAAATGTAATTCTAAATGATTGAAATTTAGCAAACAAAGACGGTAACCGATGATGCTCGCAAATTTGCCGGGATGGCCGGCTGCAATTTTGAGGTTGTGCTATCCTGCTCGTCATCAGGCCGCAAATAACCGAATCTTCATATATAGGGGAAACTATCGCTATGTCAGCAACGGAAAACTTCAATAACGCAATGAATACTTTAGTAAATGCCCGCTTCAAGAGTTGGGCCTCAACTGAGGAGATGCTCAACCATTTCGCTTGGGGATTCCGTAATTGGCTTTTGGGAGAAATGGAATTAGCAACAAAAATGGACGAAATACTTTCGCAGCTGAAAACAATAGAACAGAGACTGGATCGGCTTGACCGTTCGTCGAAAGGCTTTCCCCGGTGATTGTTTTTGATGCCTTGGCCTGTTTTTAATGAGGTTTGACTTTCCGAACCGGCAAAATCAGACTTGGCCTTGGTGGCTGAAGAAAAAAAGAAAAAGAAAGTCGACTACGCGAGTGCGTGGGCCGAGGCGCGTAAGATCGTCTGGAGCGCGCGCTGGCGGCTGCTGATCGGAAGCATTCTGCTACTGATCTCGCGCCTCGCCGGCATGGTCCTGCCCGCTTCCACCAAATACATCGGCGACGAGGTTTTCACCAACCGGAATTACGGCCTGATCAAATGGATCGCGCTGGCCATTGGCATTTCAACCTTAGTCCAGGGAGTTACATCGTTCGTTTTGTCGCAGATCCTCGGTGTCGCTGCCCAGCGGGCGATCACCGAAATGCGCAAACGCGTGCAGGCGCATATCGAACGTCTGCCGATCGCGTATTTCGACTCGACACAGAGCGGCCAGCTCATCTCGCGGATAATGAGCGATGCGGAGGGAATACGAAATCTCGTCGGCACCGGCCTGGGGCAAATTCTCGGCAGCCTGGTTACTGCGGTGATCGCGATCGGCGTACTTCTTTATCTAAACTGGCAGCTCACGATCGCGACGATCATCGTTTTGCTGATCTTCGGCGGCGCGCTCCTTTACGCATTCAAAGTGCTGCGGCCGGTTTTTCGCGAACGCGGGGAGATAAACGCACAGGTTACCGGGCGGTTGGGTGAAAGCCTCGGCGGGATCCGCATCGTAAAAGCGTACACTGCGGAAAAACGCGAAGAGCTTTCGTTCGCGCGCGGGGCGCACCGGTTGTTTCGAAACGTTGCGAAAACGGTTACGGGTGTTTCGGCGATAAGCTCCTTTTCTTCGGTCGTGATCGGCGCCGTCGCGGTCGTCATGATCGTCATCGGTGGAAATGCGGTGCAGGGCGGCACGATGACGCTCGGCGACTTCCTGATGTACATCTCGTTCACCTTCCTGCTTGCGATGCCTGTGATCGAACTGACGTCGATCGGAACGCAGATCACCGAAGCTCTTGCGGGCCTGGACCGCATACGCGAAGTAATGGCGATGACGACCGAGGATGAAAAGGACCGCGAGCTTGAACCGCTCACTACGATCGAGGGAACGCTCGAATTTGAAAACGTCGAGTTCGAATATGAAAAAGGCGTTCCGGTGCTCAGGGGAATCTCGTTCAAAGCTGATGCGGGTACTACCACTGCCTTGGTCGGATCAAGCGGTTCGGGAAAATCGACCATCCTGAGCCTGGTTTTGAATTTCATCAAACCCACAGGCGGTTCGATCAGGATCGACGGAAAGGATCTTCGAGCCGTAAGGCTGCGGGACTATCGTCGAAACCTCGGCGTCGTCTTGCAGGACAATTTCCTGTTTGACGGGACAATTCTGGAAAACATCAGATTTGCAAACCCCGAGGCTGACTTTGGAACTATCAAAGAAATGTGCCGGATCGCGAATGCGGACGAATTCATCGAAAACTTTCCTAACGGCTACGAAACGGTCGTGGGCGAGCGCGGCGTAAAGCTATCCGGGGGCCAGCGGCAGAGAATTGCGATCGCACGCGCGTTGCTCGCAGATCCCAGGATCCTAATTCTCGACGAAGCCACGTCGTCGCTGGACTCAGAAAGCGAAGCGTTGATCCAGGAAGGGCTTGCAAATCTGCGCCAGGGACGAACGACGTTCGTCATCGCGCACCGCCTTTCGACGATCCGAAGCGCCGACCAGATCCTTGTAGTTGAGGCCGGCGAGATCGTCGAACGAGGAACGCATCAGGAACTGATCGCCCTGGACGGCCGCTACAAACAGCTTTACGACAAGCAGTACCGTTTCGAACAGAACCTGTTTGTGAATCCGGGCGAGGATTTTACCGGAAGGATCGGGGAGGTTTCGGCGCAAAGCAAGCTTTAACGGGACGAATTACCTAAAAATCGCATACAGCAGCAAATGCGTGGGCAGGTAGATCAGCACAGGAAACCCCGCGATTACCAAAGCAAGATAGCCCAACGGCGGTAGCAGCTTTTGTGGTGCGGTACTCAATCCGTAAACCCAATTGATATTTTCGGTCCCGTCGGCAATCACATAAGTGAGCGGCAGAACGATGATCGCCAGCAACGACTGCGCGAGAAACGCGTTCGGATCGTATCCAAGCCGGCTAACGGTCCAAACGATCAACACCGGCAGCACAACATGGAAAAGCGAAAACGCGCGGAGGTACAGCGGGATTCGTCCGTCGAACATGTACGCCGACAAGTCCCCGATCCGCCGCCCCGTCGCGAGCCTCGCAAAAAAACCGATATTCCAATAAAGCTCGGGCAGGAGAACCCCGACCGCCATCATGCTTGCCAGCAGCGAGCTCTCGAGCCAAAGGGCCGGCACCATCGTGATCAACGCGATATCGGAGAACCAAAGAAAATTTTGGAGCTTGTAATTCCTGGCGTAGACGACGACCGTAGCGGCAACAAAGATCGTGTAGGCGATCTTCAGGTACAACGGGATCATAGCGTCCTCGTCTGTTCCTCTAAGACCTGTCGCAGCGTATGGAATCGTCCGAGTTTCTCAAGAGTACGCAGTACGATCCGAAACATCGGCTGGATATACGGGACGAAATAGGTCTTCTCGCGTGCAGCCGACTGAAATGAAAACGTGCCGGCCGCTTTGAGACATCGCTGGATGGTTTGCAGCTCGAATTCGCGTTGGAACGCTTCGAGATCGAGCGTGGGCAGCCCGCACGCTGCACGCATTTCGAAGAAATGGTCCTTCATCGAGCCGATCCAATTCTCGTCAGGCGTTTCGGTAACGCGATCGAGCAAAAGGGAAACGAGGTCGTACGTCGGCGAGCCGATGCGTGCATCCTGATGATCAATGATCCGCAGATCCCCATTTTGATCGAGCATCAGGTTGGCGGCATGGAAATCCCTGTGACAAAGGACCGTCGCACAAGTCTCGAGGTCGCGGGAAAGTTCCTGCAGCTCTTCTTCGAGCGCCTGGTCGATGTCCGCGTCAAGCGGCTCCTTTTTGTATGTCGTGAAGTAGTGGATCTTGAAATAATTCAGTTCCCACAAAAGTTTCTCGGTGTCGAAACGCAGGCGGCCGGCGATGGAATTCGTTTCTTCCGCCGCATGGGTCGCAGCCTGGATCTTTGCGATCAAACTGATCGCTTCCCGTACGACCGCGTCCCTGCGTTCCGCTGTTGCGGCTTCCAGCTCGTTACGGACGATGCGGTCGCCGAGGTCTTCAACAATGACGATCCCGTTCACCTCGTCGAAATCGTAAAGCTCGGCAACCGGCAGACCGTTGGCCCGGAAAAGATTGGTCACATCGACGTAGTTATGTGCCGCGTGCTTTATGTCGTCAGGGTAAACGCATGCGACGCACGATCGCCCGTCGTGCCGGAAACGGAAATAGCGGCGCGTGGAAGCGTCGGGGGTGATCGGCTCGATCCCGGCTTCGACCGAACCCGCCCCGAGGTAATGCTCCAGTCTTTCCTTTAGAAGCGACATCTTAGTTGAGCGGAACGATGTAATTGTCGTCCTGAATGTAACCCTTTAATGCCTTCTCAGGGATCTCCTCGCAGCTTCGTACCATGTCGGCACGCACGATCGCCGCATTTTCGAAATGCGAGCCTGCGGGAATCACGACACCGTCCGCAACGATCGTCCGGTAGAGGTTCACGTCTTCTTCTATAGAAATGTCATCCCAAAGAACGGAATCTCGAATATGTGCGGACGTTTCGATCTCGCAATTGTCGCCGACGAACACATCCGCATCCTTCATCATCGAAAGACTGATATCAAGGTATCTGGGGATAGTAGATAATTCGAACCATTCCGCTTCCGTCACGTGGGCTGCGACCTTACCGCCTTCTTTTATTGCCGGCAGATAGAAGGTCTGAATTATGTCCGAGTACACGCCGCGGGGAAAACAATCGAAAACCTCAGGCTCGATGAAATGGATCCCGGTGAACATTAACGGCACCGAAATACCGTGCTCCGTATCCTTTATTTCTTCTGCCGTGAAGGGATGTGCATGGGGACCTAAGCGAGTAACAAACCCGTCCCTTACTTCGACCTCGGTGAATCGCTCGCGTTTGATATTTGGCTTTAGAACCATCGTGGCCATCGCACCGCTTCGCTGATGCGCTTCAGCTGCGGCTGCAATATCGATCTCGGAGATGATCTTGCCGTTGATGACCATGACAGTGCCGTTTTGCAGGAGTTCTCTGGCATTGTCGAGCGCACCAGAAGTTCCGAGTATTTCCGGAGCCTCGAGAGCATATCGGATATTCACGCCATAATCCGATCCGTCACCGAGCGCTTTTTTTACCGACTCGGGCTGGTGATGCAGATTTACGACGAAATCGCGGAAACCGGAGCGCGCAACGTACTCCGCAACGTAGGCAACGAGCGGCTTGCCAAGAAAGGGAATTGCCGGTTTCGTTCGGTCGATCGTGAGCGGGAACAAACGCGTGCCGAAACCGGCAGCGAGGATCATTACTTTCATTTAAGAGACGCGAAAGATTTGCCGATATCAAGGTTATATTAATGAAGTGCGGGCCGACAAGACGAGTTGATAATAAAAAAAGAGGCCTGGTTTCCCAAGCCTCCATTGAACACTACCGAATCGGTTAGAAATGCGTAAACGTGAAGTTCACCGGAGCATCGTTGCCGAGCCCCCACGGCCTCGTCTCTATAACGCGCGTAATTGGCCGCATCACGAAGAATGTCGACTGCGCTCCCGCCGAAGCGCCTGGCCTCCAGATAGCGTAATCATTTTTTCCGTCGCCGTTATAATCACCGGGGACCGGAAGGTCACCCATAGCTGCGATACCCCATTCGTCGACAACGTCGGGCCCGCCGCTGCTCGGCCTATACGTCCACTCGAAAAAGCCGCCCGCGTTTTCGGTGATCACTGCGAGGTCGGTTTTTGCGTCCGCATCGTAATATCCCGGAACCACCATGTCGCCTGCCTTTCCAAGCGTGGTAACCGTATCGGGCTGCGGCACGGTATAGCGTATGTAAAAGACGCTGTTCGGACCTTCGTCACGCTGCACCCCGAAGTCCATGCGATTATCGCCATCGTAATCGCCGGGTGCCGGAACATCGCCATTCAGGCCCCAGGGCAGAGAATATATAATACCGCCATAAGACACAAAGAAAAAGCTTTGCGCTCCCGCAGTTGCGCCCTGTCGATAGACCGCTACGTCGTCCGTGCCATCGGCGTTATAGTCCCCCACAATACTGGGATTATCGCCTCCTGTCCCAAACTCGATAGTTCTAAGCGTGTTCGTCCCGCTTTGTATGATGTGGAATGCCGACTGAATACCCGGGCGCCAGATCGCTATATCGTCCTTCTGGTCGCCGTCGTAATCGGCCGGAACGAACGAATCGAGACCGAAACCCCACGGTTGGGCCCGCGGAATGGCCGACACGTTGTGGCTAATATGCCATGTGATCTGGCCATTGATCCCGCCGGCGTTGCGCACAACTGCATAGTCGGTAAATCCGTCGCCGTCGTAATCGCCCTGAGCATCAGGAACCGGAGCACCTCCGGATGTGATGATCTCAAGCGTCCAACCGCCGGCGATCGTGCCACCGTCACCGTTAACGAAGTCCACGACGAATAAATTCCACGTGCCGTTTGGTGCCGTGCCACCGAAGGTCGAAGAAAAGGTCGCCGTAAATCCGCCTGCAGGGCCGGGATGCTGGTAATTCGTTCCCGGGCCCGGTGCCGGAAAGGAATCGTCGGTAAAGTATGCCGTCGGCTTGAAGGTCCCAGCTCCCCAGGCACTTGCTTCCGGAAGCAACGCGGTGCCGGTATCACTTAGCGTGTAGGTCAGATTGGAAATAGGATCCTCGCCGCCCGGCCCGTCCTGTATCAATAATGCCTGACCGCCCGGACCGACCAGGACGATCCCAAGATCCGAAACGAAATCGTGCGAAAAATTATTGAACGTAACTTTAACGCTTCCCGCCGTGTTCGCGATATTTCCGGTTAATCCTGTAACGGTGATCGCCGAAGGGTATGGGTTACCAGTGGCACCGGCGGTGGTGCCGATGGTGATCGGCGTAGCATTCGTGAATGTTGCTTGGGTCGATTCGCTGGCCGGAGCGTCCTGAGCAAGAGTCACTCCTGAATTAACATTGTTGCCAATAAGAAAAGTGAGAGCTGCCGCGATCGACAAGACGGCAAAGCAGTAATTGGCCCAACGTATATTTCGCATTAAATTCATATTTACCTCCGGCAAGTTAGGAAATACCACAGCTCAAGACACGTGTGGGTCCGGTCAAAGTGGTATTCCCGCAAAAACGCTTTGTCCATTTGATGGCAAACGAGTAGTCCGTTCAAGTTAAACTGTTTGGTTTCTAAAGTCAAGGATTATTGACCTTAGCCCAATGTTTAATTGGCTTCGAATATATTTGCATTGACCATTCGAGCATAGTATCGTGCCTCACATCAATGAAAAAGAACGACCGCAAAGAGATATTCGGCTGGGTCGCTTATGACTGGGCGAACTCGGCGTTTTTCACGACCGTCGTGGGCGTCCTGATCGGGCCGTTTTTGTTAGGGCTTGCCCAAAAGGCCGTCGGCGAGGACGGCGTGATCCTGGATCTCTATTTGTTTCAGGTAACGCCGAAGGGCCTGCCCGCCTTTTGCACGGCTGTCTCGGTGATCTCGATGGTTGTCTTTCTTCCACTGCTCGGCGCCATCGCCGATTACACGCGATTGAAGAAAAGCATGATGACGGCTTTCTGTTATGGAGGGGTCCTGTGCGGTGCACTGCTTTTTTTTGTAACAGAATCATACGTGGCTTGCAGCTTGTTGTTCATCGCATCGACGATGTGTTTCGCTGCGGCAAATGTGTTTTACAACGCCTTCCTTATTGACATTACGTCGGAAGACAAGCGCGACAAGGTTTCCAGTTACGGATACGGCCTCGGTTATATCAGCGGGTTTCTGATGCTGATACTGAACCTGATATTTATTTCTAACGCGGAAAGGATCGGCATATCTACTTCGACAGCGGTGAGAGTATGTTTCCTTGCCGCGTCAGTGTGGTGGGGCTTATTTGCTCTCGTCACTTTTTTCCTGCTCAGAAGCCGTGGAGCTCAAAAGAGCATTCCATCTGAAAAAAACATCATCTCGGTCGGCTTTCACGAGCTTTGGATCACCCTCAAAGAGCTCCGTAGACTTCGACACACGATGTTGTTCCTGATCGCGTATCTTTTCTACAACGACGGTATTCAGACGGTGATCCTGCAATCGTCAGTATTCATTTCGTATGAATTGTTCACTTCACGCGGTGACGAGGTCGACAACGCATTCTTGCTGATTATCTTTGCGATCGCGCAGATCTCGGCAGCGGCGGGCGCATTCCTGTTCGAACGATTAGCACGGCTCGTCGGTGCGAAACGGACCGTCCTGATCTCGCTGGCGATCTGGTGCCTGATCGTTGTTTATGCATATGCATTCTTCGAATCGAAATGGCAGGCCTATATCATGGGCGCCGCGATCGGGATGGTGCTGGGAAGCGCGCAGGCGCTATCTCGTTCGCTTTATTCGCAAATGATCCCCGTCGGCCGTGAGTCGTCGTTCTTCGGACTGTATGAAATATCCGAAAAGGGAACCTCCTGGATGGGCCAACTGATGTTCACGATCATCGTCGGTGCAACGGGCTCCTTTCGCCACGCGATCCTGGGGCTGATCGTTTTTTTCGTCGTCGGGATCATCATTCTTGCTTTTACAAACACAACGAGAGCGATCCATGAGGCGGGAAATTTGACACCCGACGAGGCGGCGAGGCCGTGATCGCTTTCCTGCAAATTCGGCATCGACTATACTTTTCCTGTCTCGAACGAATGACTTTTGATCGGATCTGACTACGTGAACTCTTCCGAAGGCAAAATAGTTACGATTTTCGGCGGCTCGAAGTGCGGGCCCGACTCGCAGGAGTATAAAGAAGCGTTGAAGCTTGGCGCACTTCTCGCAAAAGCTGGCTTTACCATCTGCACCGGGGGATACCTGGGAATAATGGAGGCGGCGTCTCGCGGCGCGCGTGAAGCCGGCGGCCGCGTATTCGGCATCGTCATGAACCAATTCAAGGCCGAGCCGAACAGGTATCTCACCGATAAGGTGGCGACAGACCATTTTTACGACCGGCTGCAAAATCTGATAACCCGTTCTGTCGGTTTTGTTGTTTTTAAAGGCGGGATGGGAACAGTAACCGAGATGTCGCTGGTTTGGAACAAGCTTCAAACCCGCGTTCTAGAGCGACGCCCGATTGTCCTGATAGGCTCTTGCTGGCGTGAGGTTGTAAGATCGTTTGAGGAAAATCTGGTCGTTTCTGAAAACGACATATCGCTGCTTCTTTTCGCCGACGATGCCGAAGAGGCGTCGAAATTGATCGTTGCACATTCTCAAAACGTAGTCGTATGAATTGTCCAAATTGCACAGTCGAGCTTTTACCAGATGCGCGCTTTTGCGGGTCGTGCGGCGCAACGATCGGCGTGCCGAATGCGCCGAACATGAAACCGTTAGCAGCCGAACAACAACATTACCCGGCTGGCGGAGCGTTCAATTTCGACCAGGACGGGCGCGGCCAGGGCCGGGGTTACACGTGGCAGGTTGATTACCAGGGTGCCTTCGCGCTCGCTGTGGTTCAGCTTCAGCCGGAACAGGCGATCGCGGCAGAATCCGGCGCGATGGTTTCGATGTCGTCGAACATCGACCTGCATTCCGAAATGAAGGGCGGCGTGTTCGGCGCACTTAAGCGCGCGGTCGGCGGCGAATCGGCTTTCGTTTCGACATTTACTGCGCGGCAGTTTCCCGGCGAAGTCACTCTCGCTCCGGGAGCACCCGGCGATATCGCAGGGATAGAGATGCAGAACCAGACGTTCATGGTCCAGGCAAGTTCCTATCTTGCGGGAGATACGAGCCTTGTCGTCGAAACGAAGTTCGGCGGAGCGAAATCATTTTTCGGCGGGGAAGGCCTATTCGTGCTTTCGGTAAGCGGGAGCGGACTACTTTTGGTTTCTTCATTCGGTGCAATACATCGAAAAACGTTGAGACCCGGCGAGCAATATGTCGTCGATACGGGTCATCTGATCGCATGGGAGGGCCACATGCAGTACAACCTTCGGCGCGCGGCGAGGAGCGGGCTTTTCAGGAGCATGATGAGCGGCGAGGGAATGGTTGCCGAATTTAACGGACCCGGCGAGATACTGATCCAAACACGCAATCTAGCCGCATTCGCGGGCATGCTGAAGCCATTCTTCCCGTCGCAAGGCGGCGGCAGCGGTTTCAGTTTTGGCAGTTGAACCACCGTGTCCGAGAATCGCGAAATTCGTGTTAAAGGCCGCGCGGTTTCGCGCGGGATCGGGATCGGAAAGGCTGTCTGCATTTTCGGGGACCGAAGACAATTTCTTCGACGAGGGATCGCGGAATCCGAGATCGACACCGAGATCGCCCGCTACAAAACGGCTGTCTCCACGGCGTTGGATACTTTCAACGATGATATCGATCGAACAACGGCAGCGGCCGGCCAACGAGCAGCAGAGGTTCTCGACAGCCACCTCATGATCCTCCAGGATCCTGAACTTGAAAAAAGGGTCAAAGAATCGATAACTACAGACCTTGTGAATTTGGAATGGGCTGTCCAGCATTCCTTTGACCAATATTCCGAAACTCTAAAGAAGAATACTTCCTCTCAAATACGCGAGACGTACCTGGACCTCGCAGATGTCGCCGAACGTCTCTTGTCGGCTCTGGCGGGGCGCTACATTCCCCCTGAATTGGAAAAAGGCGCGGTCGTAGCCACATCGGAATTGCGGGCGTCGACGCTTCTTAAGCTGCGCGAGGCCGAAGTTGCCGGGATCGTGACCGAACACGGCGGCTGGACATCGCATTCGTCGATCCTTGCGCGCGAGTTCGGCATTCCGTGCGTGACTGGGATCGTGCAGTTATTCGGATACATAAGGAACGGGGCGGTCGTCGCGGTTGACGGGAATATCGGCGAAGTCGTCTTCGATCCGTCGGATGCGTCGCTGGCGCGGCTCGAAACCTCATCGAACGGGAAAGTCGAGGTTTCATTCCCGAACAGCTCGGCAGCAGACGAACCATTGCAAACGCTCGATGGCCGGCGGGTGACACTACGCACAAATACTACATCGCTCGAATCCTATGCGGCCGCGAAGTCCAAAGGTGCGCGCGGAATCGGACTTTTCCGCTCCGAGACCCTCATAGCCAATTACGGCCGTATTCCGACAGAGGATGAACAAACCGAAGAATATCGACGTATCGCGGAGGCGACCGGCGGCGACGGTGTTCGGATACGTACTTTCGACATCGAGAGCAACATGCGCCAGAAAAACCCCGCGCTTGGACTCAGAGCGATCAGACTTGGACTCCGAAAGACCGAGATCCTGATACCACAGTTGCGGGCGATCTTGCGCGCCTCATATCACGGCAATATCAAGATCGTTATTCCTATGGTTACCGATGCTGGCGAGATCGCCGCAGTGCGGGAGATTTTATCCCGACAGGCTCAGGACTTGGAAAAGCTTGGTGTGCCGATCGGAGACCCTGAAGTAGGGGCGATGATCGAGATCCCGTCGGCGGCGCTGCTTGCGGACCAGATCGCCGCTGCTGCAGATTTTCTATGCCTCGGCACGAACGACCTAGCGCAATATATTCTCGCCGCCGATCGCGACAATGAGACCGTTTCGGATTGGTTCCGAACGCTGCACCCGGCGATGTTGAGAACTGTTCGATCGGTGATCGAGGCCTCTCTGTCCGCCAATAAACAGTTTATCGTCTGCGGTGAAATGGCTGGCTCGCCCTTTTATGTTCCCATTTTGATAGGGATGGGCGCCGCCGAACTGAGCGTCGGCCCGGCGTCGATCGAACCGGTCCGCCGGGTCGCTGCCGGAATAGCGTTCGAGGAAGCCGCGGAACTTGTTCGCGAAGTATTTACATTTTCGAGTCCCGACGACGTCGAGCGGGCTGTCGCGCAAACCGCTAAGGCCAAATGGCTTCATTTGTATCCCAGCGGATTTTTTGAGAAGTACGGCCGGTAAACGTTTATTGTTCAACAACTTTTTGCTATAATGTGATAGCCAAGCAGTTGAGCATGCCGGGCGGTCGCTTTTCCGATATCTATATATCGGGAGAGAGGAAAGTCCGAACTCCACAGGGCAGCGAGCCGGATAACAACCGGGCACTGTGAAATTTCAAATTTGAGATTTGAAATTTCAAAAGTGACGACAAGTGCAACAGAGAATAGACCGGCCGGGCACGCTCCAGCGTGCATTTCAGATCTCAGATTTGAAATTTTCCGGTAAAGGGTGAAACGGTGAGGTAAGAGCTCACCGGCGGATGTGGCAACACATCCGGCCAGGCAAACTCCTCGCGGTGCAAGGCCAAATAGGGAAACGAAATGGGAACGGCCCGTTCCCGTGTCCGCAGAAGTGCGGGCGGCGTTTTCGGGTAGGCTGCTCGAGCCGTTCGGCGACGGACGGCCCAGATGAATGATCGCTGTCCCGACTCGTCGGGATACAAAATTCGGCTTACAGGCATGCTCGACTGCTGACGGCAGTTCCGCCAGTTAAACTTAGAGGGTCGAAATATTCTATGGCAAACCGTAAAGGTGTATTCATCGGAGCCTACGTTCCGAACGAATTAAAGGAATCGCTTCGCCGCCGGGCGGCCGCAGAGCATCGAACGCTTTCGCAGGAGATCACGCGTATCCTTGTCGAAGCGGTTCACGGGAAAGGATTGCCTGCGGGCAGCGTGGACAGGCGAAACACCGGCGCCGTGCCGCGCAGGCGAGCTACCGACCCGCCGGTTCGCAGGCGTGCGGACGATCTTCCGTATGTCGCTCCGACCGGGAATAAAAAATAGTCGATCCTGAAATCTTTTAAGAGGCGTCGCTCGCGGTCGGGCGGCGCCTCTGCTATTGAGTGCTTAATTTGTTAGACTTTTTCCAATGCAAACCAGGCATTATTTGATCATGGTACTTGTCGGCATCCTGGGGATTGCCGGTGGATTTTTGCTCGCGAACAAATTGAACCGTTCGGAGTTTGAGCGCATGCGTGCGGAATCCGAATCGGCGCGAACCGTCAGCACTTCAGACGCCGACCTTTCCACGGAAGAGATCGACCAAAAGCTGGAGGAAGCGCGTGAAAGCCGCGACGATATTCAATTCCAGAAGCGACTCGGTATTTCCCTTTACCGTTTCGGCACCATGAAACGCGACGCCGCGGTCATCGAAAAAGCGCTTGAGCCGCTAAAACGCGCGAACGAGCTTGACCCTAATGATAAAGAAGTGATCTCGACGCTCGGCAACGCTTATTTCGACATCGGTTATTTCAAAAAGGACAACGAATCACTCGCAAGATCGCGCGAGTTTTACGGGCCGCTTCTGAGCGCGAGGCCGGACGATGTCGAAACAAGAACTGACCTAGGCCTCACGTATTTCTTGACTGAACCGCCAGATTTAGAGGAAGCAGCCAAACACTTTGAAATGTCGCTCGCAGCGGATCCGAAACACGAAAAGACTTTGCAATTTTACATTCAGACTCTTGCGAAACTAGATCGCGCGGATAAAGCAAAGCTCGCTCTCGCGACGCTTAAGGAAATAAATCCGCGGAATCCGGCGATAGCGGAACTGGCAGCGTTCATCGATAAGCCCGCCCAGCAATGAGGGAATTCCTGATCATACTTCTTGTGATCGCCGTGCTGGTCGGGCTCACTGCGTTTCGGTACCGAAAACAGATTTTCGCGATTTACCAGTTTTGGTCCGCCCTGCGCTCGATCCAGGCAAAGAACGCACGGTCACAGATGAGCGAGCACGCAGGTGACGAAACCGGGCCTCTTGTTAATTGCGCGAAATGCGGAGCCTGGACAGCCGAAGGAAAAGCGATCAGATTGGGGACCAGAACTTTTTACTGTTCGGCAGCTTGTATGGAGAAAGCGGCGACCGCTGTTTGAGTCTCACGGAACAAACGTTCGCATGTACCAGCCGATCACCTGCTCACCGAACAGTAACGCTATGACCGATCCGACGCCGAGGAAAATACCGAACGGAATTTGAGATTGGAAATCCTTGTCCTTCTGTTTTGCTATAACGGCGATCCCGATAACCGCACCCGCAAAAGCCGCGATAAATATTGAAAAGAGTGCAAGGCGCCAGCCGAGCAGAGCACCGAAACCGAGCATCATTTTTACGTCGCCCAGGCCCATAGCCTCAACACCGCGGGCCCGCATCCAGACTTCGCCGATCAGCCACAGCGACCCGCCGCCGGCGAGAGCGCCGAGTATTGCGCCGACCAGCGAAACAACCCACTCTGGATAACCCGACATCGACGCCATCGGCCCGATCACCATGTCGCTAAAGACGGTTCCAAATGCGATCGGGTAAATGATTCTAACGAGAAACGCGAACACGAAGAACGGATACGTGATCACATTCGGCAGGATCATGTGCTCTGCATCGATAAACATCAGTGCGATAGTTACCGCAACGAAGATCAATCCGACCGGCAGCAGAACATCGAGTCCGAATTTCCAGAAAACAAGGACAAAGCTCAGCGCCGTCAACAGCTCGACCGCGGGATAACGTATCGAGATGGGCACTTTACAGTTACGGCATTTGCCACGCAGCAGAAGCCAGCTAACGATCGGAATATTGTCGTAACCTGCGATCGCATTGCCGCATTTCGGGCAGGCTGAACCCGGAAAAACGATCGATTCCTCATTCGGTACGCGGTGAATGACGACGTTCAAAAAGCTGCCGATCACGGCGCCGATGATAAAGACGAAAATGTAACCGATGAATATAGGTAAACCGGTAATCGTTTCGAACGGGGTCGACAAAAGGATGGTCATTGGAGAGTTCCGTGTTTTCTGTGTGGTCTGTGATTAGAAGGACAAAGCCAACCACAGAATACACGGAAAACACGGAAAATACGACAATTTTTAGACGGCTTCGGACTGTGAAGTGAAGTTGAAATCCTTCAATTTCAGCGCCGGGAGCAATGAGCCTCCGCCGCCTTCCGAGCTGCCGACGCGCTCGGGTTTGCTCACCATTAGTACGTTGCCGGGTGCGAGCATCTCCATCGTGGATTGATTGAATCTGAAATTTTTCAGAGGATACGCGATCTTCCCGTCCTCGATCCACCAGACACCGTCGCGGGTCAGTCCGGTCGAGCTCGCGGTGCGTGGATCGGTCTGGCGAATGTACCAGAACCTGCTGACGAGAATCCCGCGTTTCGTCGATCTGATCATTTCTTCGAGCGTGTGCGTGGGACCAGTTGTTTGAAAGATCGTGTTCACCGGTCCGGGCGTCGGCTGCTTGTCTTTTTGCGCCGCCCAGAAGCGATTGTAAGTCAGATTTTCCAACACGCCTTTGTTCACCATCATGATCCGCTGCGCGGGAATGCCTCCCTGCGCCGATTGCGATCCCGGCAGATCGGGATGCCATGGATCACTGAAGATAGTGACCTTTTCATCGAACACCTGTTGGCCAAGCTTAGTTTTTCCGCCGGGAGCGGAAAAAGCACTCCGGCCTTCTTCGGCGTTCCGAGCGTTAAAACCGAAACCAAATCCTCCGATCAGATCCGCAACGGCCTGCGGCTCGAGAACGACAGTGTAAACACCCGGTTCGATCACCCGAGCGTTGCGGCCCTCGAGCGCCTTTTTGATCGACTGGCGTGCGATATGCATCGTGTCGAGTTTCGAAATGTCATTGTGGCTGCGAAGGAAGTATCCCGAGCTTGTGCCGTCAGGCATCCGCGAAGTTACTGACAAGCCGACGCCTGTCGAGCGTTCGAACTCGAAATTCCCGTTCTTCGTCGCGTTGCCGCCGGCTTGCGCGGTGGCGTTGTGAAAACCCGCGCCAATAACGCCGCTTTTTTCAAACTCATTCAGGATCGCGCCGATCTGTTTAGCGCGGTCGGTCAAAGAAAGATTCGCAGTTGCCTCAATATATGCATTGACCGGTTTGTAGGTTTGTTTGGGAAGCGACGGCATATATTCACGGTCGGGAGGGGCGGTGCGTGCTATCTTTTCCGCCTGTTCCACCATTTCCTTCAGGCTGGCGTCGTCCAGGTCGTTGGTGGATGCCGAGCCGCGTTTGCCGCCGATCCATACCGTAATGTTCGCCGTTCTTGTTTCGCGTGCGCCGCTGGTCAGCACGTTGTTATTCGCAAACCGGAGGTGCGACTGCTTATTGCTGCCGACCGCGGCGGTCGCGTCGTCTACCTTTGACATCGATAGAATTTTTGCCGTTAAAGTTTTTACCTCTTGTTCGGTCAACAACATTATTCGTGGTCCTCCAACGGGTTATTGTTTGCCCCTGACGCGGTGTTCAGCACATTGACGTTTCTGAATCTCGCCGGCGGGCAGCCGTGTGATACCGCATTCGACTGGCCGGGTTCGCCCTTGCCGTCGTTCGGCGAGCCGGGCAGCTCGTATGTGCTCTGCCCGCCGAGTCCGTCGAGCGAGCCCCAGAAATCTGTCGTGCGTGATTGGTACGCGACGTCTCGGAGCATACCTCCGACCTTACCGTTCTTGATCTCCCAGAAAGTTTGCCCTCCGAACTGGAAATTGTACCGCTGCTGGTCGATCGAATAACTTCCGCGTCCGTAGATGAGAATCCCTTTCTCGACGCCAGCGACGAGGTCGTCCATCGAAATGTTCTCCTTCGCCGGCTGCAGCGAAACATTCGGCATACGGGGGAACGGAACACTCGACCAATTGTCCGCGTGCAGGCAGCCGTACGATTTCGATTTGCCGACGAGCTTCGCCGTATCGCGCGTCGTCTGCCAGTCGACGAAGAGGCCGTCCTTCACCAGGTGCCAGCTCTGCCCGGGAACGCTCTCATCGTCATACGCCACGGTCGCGAGACCGTGAGGCTGCGTGCGGTCAGCGATGAAATTGACCATCTTTGAGCCATACTGCAGCTTTCCTGTTTTATCGGGCGTAAGAAAACTTGTTCCGGCGTAGTTCGCTTCCCAAAGCAGCGCGCGATCAAGTTCGGTCGGGTGGCCAACCGATTCGTGGATCGTCAGAAAGAGGTGCGAAGGATGAAGCACGAGGTCGTATTTGCCCGGTGTAACGCTCGGCGCCTTGAGTTTCATTACCGCATGTTCCGCGGCCGTACGAGCTTCGGCAGCCCAATCGTGTTTCGACATATATTCGAAACCGATCTGCTGGGCCTCGCGAAGCGAATTGACCGATTGAAAATCCCCGCTTGCTCGGTCGGTCGCGGTCGCGGAAAAGTTCGGCATGGTTCGGATGATGTACTGTTCGATCCGCGACCCGTCGCTCGTCGCCAAATACTTTTGCTCATTGACCGCACCCAGAGAAGAGTTAACAAAGCTGATTCCTTTGACGCCAAGTGCAGCCTCGTTGATCTTCAACAATACGGCCACTTTGTCTTCCGATGGAACGTCGAACGGGTCTTTTTCAAACGCACTTTTCCATTTCGTTTTCACCGGTTCGACCGGCACAAGCTCGATCTTCTTTCGGGTGATCGTTGAATTAGCCTTAGCTATCGCTGCCGCTTCGTTCGTGACCCGGACTACTTCGTCCGTCGTCAAAACCGGGCTTGCGGCGAATCCCCACGTTCCGTTTACGAGCACTCGCACGCCAAAGCCCATATTCTGCGCGCTTGAAACATTCAGAACCTGACGTTCCCGCGTGTTCACATTCTGCTGGCGGTAACGGTTGATACGAATGTCGGCGTAAGAAGCTCCGGCCTTTTTCGCAGCCGCGAGCGCTGCGTCGGCGAGAGCATCTTTATTAACTTCGGACCAAAATGCGTTCGCGGCCTCCGCGTTCAGCGACCAAACAGGCATAGCCGCGGCACCAACCGCCACCGCCGAGGTCTTGATAAAATCGCGTCGAGAAAACTTCATCTCTTTCCCTCACAGTTAAAGTGGATTTGTGAAAAATGCGGAACGGAACAAGTCTATTTTCAGGCAGCGAGGGTGTCAATGCAACTCGTCATGTCACGGGCAGACAAATCTGTAAAGAATTGTAAATAACATGAATAACGCCTAACACAAACAAGACGCGATCACGCGTACGCCGCTATTATCGATTCGTTATTACGCTTCGTTT
>JAICPV010000561.1 GCA_025929655.1 Pyrinomonadaceae bacterium | reverse complement strand
GCAGCCACTGCACAGGGCGGCACGCGAACCAAGAACTGAGCAGTTCTAACCGTTTTCTCCTCTTCTCGAAAACGTAAGGGCCTTCGGGCCCTTTTTTGTTGTCCCCCTTTTAGTAATCTGAGCGGTTTGTACGATCTAATGGATTAAATCGTAAATATTGTTAACTATTTGATTTTAATCAAGATACTGCAGAATTCCTGACATAAACCTTCGCCGAAAGGTGTTTCCGAATTACCAGTTAGTTCCTCTCGCAACCGATCCCCTTCCGTCCTGCCGGGACACGCGTTCGAGCCTCAAGCTCGATAAGGAGTGGTTTATGTCGCGAAGTTTCACCTTTTTTATCGCTATTCTCTTTCTTATTCTTTCGGCTGCGGCGCAGGACCCATCACGAACCGCAACGCTCAACGAGCGCGGATTGAAACTGTACAAAGCCGGGAAATTCCAGGCGGCGCTCGATGCGTTTTCCGAGGCGATCCAGGTTTCCTCATCGTTGATTAGGAAGCGAGAAATGCCGGGAAACAGCCTTGCCGAACGCGACCAGGCTGTCCAAACGGTTTCCGCGATCGACCCGCGTACAGCCGCAGCGCTCGTCAACCGAGGCAATGTCTATTTCATGATGGGCGATTTCGAAAGTGCCCTCAGCGATTACGACCGCGCCTTGCGCATCTCGCCCGGGCTTGCAGAAGGATATTCGTGCCGCGCGGCCGTGTTTCTCGACCGCGGTGAGGTCGACCGCGCGATCGAAGACTTCAGCCGCTCGATCAAGATCGATCCGAAGTTCGTGAAGGGGTATCTCGGACGGGGATTGGCATACGTTACAAAAGGAAACGTTAACGCCGCTTTTGCTGATTTCGATGCGGCGGGAAAACTCGAACCGAACAATGCCGAGATCTACTATCGCCGTGGCGACGCTCGTCGCATTTCAGGCGACGACGCCGGCGCGGTGGCGGACTACGACCGTGCCACCAGATTCGACCCTTCGATCGCCGGTCCGTACCTGGGACGTGGATTTTTGCACTACAGACGCGGCGAAATCGACCTTGCCGTCAAATTCCTGACGATGGCGATCAAACGCGATCCCAGAATACCGAACGCCTATCTGTTTCGCGGGAACGCACTTCTGGCTCTCGGAAAAGATGGGGATGCGGAGAAGGATTTCGAACACGCAATCTCGATCCAGCCCCAACTGCGCTCAAATATCGAGGAAGGCATAAAAATGATCAAAAGCCAGCGGAAGTAATCGAAGCCGGTCGCGGACGAGAACTTATTTCAGTTTGGCGGTAGAAACACCCTGTTCCTCTGCAACCTCGCGGACCGTTTTTTCTTCTTCTATTGCTTTCATCGCGATCTCGGCAGCGCCCATGAAGCCGAGGAACTCATTTAGCAATGCCGCCTTGCCGACGGTTTGTTCGGCGAAAAAAGCAAGGCGTTTAGGGCGCGCTTTGATATCGCGGACGCATTCTTTATCGAACGTCGCTGCAGCTTTTGTCATGACGTCGAGCGATTCGAAAAGCGCGTAGGCGACGTAGGGCATCATCACGTTCAGCTCCAATTGGCCTGCTTCGCCGCAAGCCGCAATTGCGTGGTTGTGCCCGGCGATGTGAAAACAGACCATATTCAACATCTCCGCCATGGCAGGGTTAACCTTCCCCGGCATGATCGACGAGCCCGGCTGTTTCGCCGGAAGCTCGACCTCGAACAGCGCCGTGTGCGGCCCCGAATTCATCAATC
>JAICPV010000257.1 GCA_025929655.1 Pyrinomonadaceae bacterium | reverse complement strand
TGGGCGCCGACAACGTCTGGTTCATCGCGCATCTCGTTGTAATGATACTTGCGTATTTCGGCGGCGGCAGGGAGACGGCCCGACGGCGACGCTCGCGATACGTTGATGGGTAATACAACGGACGATCGATCTCGAATTCATTTCAGAATATCCAAGAAGGACGCAAGTTCCTTCGGCATTTCGCAAACAAAACTGATCTTCGATTGCATCTTCGGATGCGAGAATTCCAGTTTTTCCGCGTGAAGAAAGAAACGCCACAGTTTTTCGACCGCCCTTTGGATCTCATTATCGGCGATCGTATTGTCGCGGCCCTCGTTGTAAAGCGGGTCGCCGACGACCGGGTGATTTATCGAAGCTAAATGAACGCGGATCTGATGCGTCCTGCCGGTTTTTATCTCGACATCAAGCAAAGTGAATTTTTCGTATCGCGCACGCACTTTCCAAAGCGAAAGTGCGTGGCGGCCATTCGCGGCGACGGCCATTTTCGTCCGGTGCCAGCGGTCGCGAGCGATCGGCCGATCGATCTTCCCTGAATTCTCACGAGGGCTGCCGTGAACAAGCGCGACGTATGATTTGAAAACCTCACGGTTGCGGAATTGTTCCGCCAGGGCCTCGTGCGTCTTTTCGTCTTTTGCGACGACGATCAGGCCGGAGGTGTCTTTGTCGAGACGATGAACCAGTCCGATTTTGGATTTTAGATTTTGGATTTTGGATTGCTCATCCTCTTCTAATCCAAAATCCAAAATCGGCAATCCAAAATGATAAGCAAGTGCGTTGGCTAAGGTACCACTGTTCACGCCCGCGCCGGGGTGGACTACCATTCCGGCAGGCTTGTTGATCACCGCGAGATATTCGTCTTCGTAAACGATATCAAGTGGAATGTTTTCCGGTTCAAATCGGGCGGCAGGCTCTTCGGTCAGGTCGATGTCGATCTCGTCGCCTTCACGTAGCTTGTACGATGGCTTCGTTTCCTTTTCGTTTACAAGAACGTCACCGTTCTCGATCAGCCGCTGCAGCCGGGATCGTGACCACCCGTTGATATGTTCCGCGAGAAACGAATCAAGGCGATTCCCGGCGTTGTTAGTATCTACGGTGATTGTTCCGGATCCCATGATCATACAGGCAGAAACCCGAGCGATAGCGAGGGTGTCCTAACGAATATTGGATTATACGTCTGACACACTCCCTATCGGTCGTGTTTCTGCCTGTTTGGTTGCGCGGTGTCGCACGATCATAAAAATTAAACACGAGGCGGCGACGAACAGGCTGATCACCTGCGACGGCGAGAAGCCTGTCGCGGCAAAAAGGCCGAAGAGGTCGCCGCGCTGCGGGTCGTCGCGGAGGAATTCGATCAGGAACCGAAAGATCGAATAGGTGATACCGTAGGCGATCAGCACCTGGCCGTCGAATTTTTTATGGCGGTGCAGCCAGATAAGCAGCCCAAAGACCGCGAGCATCGTTACCGATTCGTAAAGCTGCGTCGGATGCAGAAAAAGATCATCACCGTGAGGGCCATAGATCGGCACGCCTGTGTATTCGTGCCCTTTTTCGGTGAAATGCACGCCCCACGGCAGAATTGTCGCCTTGCCCCAGCAGCAGCCCGCGGCAAAACAACCTTGGCGGCCGAAAGCCTGCCCGAGCGCGACCGCCGGTGCGAACGCGTCAGCGACCTTCCAGAACGGCAGCCTGTAATGCCACATCAAAAAGGCGACGGTGAGGAAACCGCCGATCAGGCCGCCGTAGAAAACTCCGCCTGAACGGAGGAAGTCGATCGAAAAAACCTGCGCGTTCGGATCGACAAGGACCATTAATATCTTCGATCCCAACAAACCGCCAAGCAGCGTCCAAAGCCCCAGATCGTATATCCGCTCACGCGGCAATCCGTCGCGCGCGGCCAGACGCGACGCGACAAAGAGCGCGAGCAACATCCCCGCCGCGAGCCAGATGCCGTAGCTCGTTACAGGGAAGTCCCCGATGCGGAATAATTCAGGATACATCTGCCGATTTGGGACTTCGAATTTCAGATTTCGGATTGTTTACTGGTTTCGCCGCATTCTTCTTACTTAGAAACATATCCAAGATCAACAGTCCCGCGCCGACGCAGATTGCCGCGTCGGCAACGTTGAACGTCGGGTAATGCCAAGAGCCAAACTGTACATCGATGAAATCCACGACGAAACCGAGTCGCAGTCTGTCCGTGACGTTTCCCGCGATGCCTGCCAATAGAAGCGCGAGCGCACCTAATATACGATCGTCGGAGCGCGGAGTTCGCCAGAAAAAGTAAAGGACCAAAGCGCCCGCAACGACCGCAACGATGGACAGGCCCCATCGCCCACCGTCGCCGGCGTCGTCAAGCATCGAGAACGCGATCCCGGTATTCTGCGCGTATGAGAAATTCAGGAAGCCGGAAATCACCGGCATTCCGTCGCCGAAGCGCAGGCGGCGCACTGCCCACGCTTTCGTCGCCTGATCGATCATGAATATACCTGCCGCAATAGCGAGGTACGCCAATTTCCAAATAAGGTCCTTTTTCGTCACTGTTTCTTTTTCGGCTCGGCGTAGAACGATTTGTTCACGATCTTCCATTCGCCGTTGATCTTCAACAAGGACATATAATCCACGAATCTCGTTGCGGGATAATCGAGAATGATCTTTGCCACCGCTGCGTTCCCGCTGACGTCGATAGCCTCGATCGAACGCTTACGCTGGGCCTCATCCGCCGCAGGCTTCCCCGTGAATCCTGCAATATAGTCTGCGAAGGAACGCGTTGTAAATTTGCCCTCGCGGATGAAAACGAGATTACCCTCCGTGTGAAAGGCCTTCTTCATATATTCACCGTCACCGGTCGCATGTCCTTTGATGTAATTTTCAAGCGGCACGCGCACGAGATCCTTTTCGGATGTCTGGCCGAAAGAAAAGGTAGAAATCGCGATCAAAAAAATTACGGTTAAAACAAAATGCGTGTATTTCATGTGCTTCTCACTCTCTTGAATAATTTGCTGAAACCACAGATTCAACTAGTTCGATATATTTAGCTCGCACGTAATCGTCCAACTTTGCCGCAAATTCCTTATTTAGGCCCTTGAGTTTGATCAGTTCTTGTACGTCAGCGAGATCTTTGAGCCGATCGCTCGCCGTCATTCCGGAAGCAAGTTTCAATTCAATTAGTTTCTCGAGAGTAATCGTTTTCACACCATCGATGATAACTACGTGATCCACAGGATCAGGAAACGCCACGGGTTTCGCCAAACCATCGCCCGGATACTCACCCGTTGTTATGATGTCGAGCGGCACGTTCGCATCCGTTGTTCTGAATTTTTTCTTGGGGCCTTCAAATGTTGGCCGATACCCGAGCCCGACCAATTCCTCGCGAAACTTTGAAAGACCCTCACGAGTCAGTAATAGATCGATATCCGTTGTAAATCGCTGAAACCCATGCTGGTTCAATGCGACTGCGCCGACTATCGCATAATCGATGTTCCTACTTTCGAGATCTCGGGCTAACCGTCTCAAAGCTTCATTCAACATTCCGGTTCCTTTAAAAAAGCGCAGGCCTTCTGAAAAGGCTGCCGTGGGCGAAGAGATAAGTGTTTGAAAATCCACCGCCATCGATCACTCCGTGAAAGGAAATATCGCCTTGGGCGCATTGAAACGCCGCCACCAGTCGCTATAGCAAACGTCAGTACAACCAATCGCATAAGTCGTGACCTTCCATTTGCCGCCCGCCTTTTTCAAAACTGCGAAAAAGTTGTTGTCGAATGCTCCCGAATCATATGCTTCGGCATATTTGGTCCCTTTGTAGTTCGGCTCTCCGCCGGTCGGGGTCTGCGGAGTGCCGCCGACGAACGCCCAAGTCCCCTGGACCTTGAAATTATCCGTTACGAAAACGATCGGCTGCTTGAGATCGCGTTCGATGGGCGTCCGCAATGCGTCGAGGATCGCCTTTCGTTCGACGGAGCCTTTTTCCGGAGTGTAGACTGTTTGTCCCGATACAGCGAAAACCGCGGAAGCAAGTAGAAAATGGAAAATCAAAAAACGCCTTACCATAAGAGATCTATTTCCGGAGAAACTGAAAACTGATAGGTGAAAACTGAAAACTGTTTTCAGTTATTAGTTTTCAGTTTGTTCGGAAGAACACCTTTCAAGCCACCGCCGCATTTTCCAATTCGTTCAGCGCGTCGATGCATCGCTCGCAAACCGTCGGATACTTTTTGAATTCACCGACGCGGGTCGAATAATTCCAGCAGCGTTCGCATTTCGTTCCGTCTGCGTTCTGCACTTCGATGCTGAATGCGTCGCCTTCGCGAACCTCCACCTGCGAGACAATAAAAATGTACCGCAGCTGTTCGAAGTAATCGAGCAAAAACCGCGTCGTTTCCTTGTTGGTCGTCAGTACGACCTTCGCCTCAAGCGACGAGCC
>JAICPV010000054.1 GCA_025929655.1 Pyrinomonadaceae bacterium | reverse complement strand
TGCGGCTGAATGTTTACGATTACTTTACCGGCCACGCACCGAACGCATCCCATCTCGCCGATGCCGCATTGCGTGCTCCATTTGAAGGCTACCCGACGCAGTATCTCGAAACGTTTCAGACAGCGAACATGTTCGCGCGTTCCGGCGTGAAGAAAGGCGACCGCGTCGCTCTGTATTCCGACGGCGATGGAGTTCTCGGCGCGACGATGGCCGCTTATCTGCTCGAACGCATCGGCGTCAACCAGATCTTCATTGTCGACGGCGGCTGGCGCGATTACAAAGCGACGCAGAAGAGCGTTCAGGAATATCCCTCTTACAAACCGACGCAACCCGATGTCCTCGATCTCCGAGCCGGGCAGGCTACCATCAAAGACGTGCGCGACGCGATCGGGAAGAATGTGAAGTTCATCGACGCACGCCCCGGCGACGTTTACCGCGGCGAAACGAAGATCTGGACGCGCAACGGCCATATTCCCGGTGCTTACAGCGTTCCATGGAAGCTGCTTGTCGAAGAAAATAACTCGCACAAGTTCAAATCGGCCGACGAAATGCGAAAAGTTTTCGCGAACAAGGGATTCAAGGAAACAGACGATATCATCGTCTATTGCGGCACCAGCCGCGAAGCGAGCCTCGAATACGTCGTGCTGAAACACATCCTGAAATTCCCGAAGGTCCGTTTGTTTGAAGGTTCGTGGGCGGAATATTCCAACCACGCCGATCTTCCCGTGGAAACCGGGGCCGGACGATAGGCGACATCCATTTGCGAGGTTCAAAATGGACAAGCATATCCGTGCCCAGTTTCCGGCCGCACAATGCTCGACGTACCTGAACAGCGCGGCGATCGCCCCGATGCCGACCGGCACGGTGCGGGCGGTCGCTGCGCAGCTCGTTGACGTTTCTCACGGCGGTTCGCGAAAACTTAGCGAATGGCTGGAGACGAAGGAACGCGTGAGAGGCCTGATCGCCACGATGCTGGGCGTGAAAGCGCACGACATCGCATTCACACGCAACACCTCCGACGGGCTTTGTGCGGTCGCGGCCGGAATGTCGTGGGAGCGCGGCGATAATATCGTCACGTTTGCCCACGAATTTCCGGCGAATTATTACCCGTGGCGAAAACTTAGTGACGACCACGGCGTCGAGCTTCGACGATGCGGCGAACGCGACGGCCGCGTCGACGAAGACGAACTGCTTAGCCTGATCGATCACCGCACGCGGCTTCTAGCGATCAGCTCGACGCAGTATTCGACCGGTCACAAGGTCGACCTCGAACGCATCGGGCGTGCAGCGCGTGCGGTCGATGCGTTACTGGTGGCCGACATCATCCAAACGTTCGGTGCTTCGCCGCTCGATCTTCCTGCAATGTACGTCGATGCGGCCGCCGGTGCGAGCTACAAATGGCTTTGCGCTCCGGAAGGCTGCGGGATCTTTTACCTCGGCGACCGAGCGCGTGAACGGATTAAACCGATTTCTCGCGGATGGACGAGTGTTGAGAATGCGTGGAATTTCGCCGACCAAAAACAGAAACTCGTCGGGGACACAAGAGCATGGGAAACAGGCATGGGGGGCTCCGCAATGTTGTTCGGTTTAGAGCAAAGTATCAAGCTGATCTGCGAGGCCGGCGTCGAAAAGATCGCGGCATATCTTGCCGAACTGACCGATTTTCTTTGCGAGATCATTCCGGGAAAGCGATACAGAATTTTCAGTCCCAGGGGTAAATATGAAAAGTCGCAGATCGTTAGTTTGCTGCCCCTCAACGGAACGAACAGCCGGGCTGCCGCCGCAAAACTAGCCGAGGAAAACATCGTCGTCTCGGCGCGCGGGCCGCTGCTGCGGATCGCTCCGCATTTCTTCAACGACTTTTCGGATATTGAACGCCTTGCAGCAAATCTGCCTTGAGAATTAGGAAAGGGAATTTCGGTAGGCGCCCGGCGTCAACCCGGTACGGCGTTTGAAAACGCGCGTGAAGTGGCTCTGATCTGCGAACCCGCAGGAATATGCGATCTCGGTAAGCGGTGTTTCGAAGTTATTCAGAAGTTCACTCGCACGTTCCACGCGTTTCTTTTGCACATGATCGCCGATCGTTTCGTGTTGGAATTTTCGAAAGACCGAAGCGAGATGTACCGGATGCACGCCGACGTCCGCGGCAAGCTTTTCGCTTGAAATATTTTCTGCAAATTCCGCGTCCAGCCGGTCGATGACGCGTGACAGCCATTTCGGTGGCCGGCGTTCGATATCGTTCCGCCGCATCAGATTTCCCAACAGCTCGAGCGTGATGCCTTCGGTGATCAGCGGCGACGAAAAACCGCTGTTGACGATCTCGGCCCGCAGCCGAAGGGCCAGCCACGTCAACTCGCCATTCTTCTCCACGAGGTGATCCGGAATTGCTTCACACTCACGCAATCGGTCCGAGACCGATCTCTCGATCTCGACAAAAAAGAAACGCGAGCTCGCCGCCTCGACACGGTCGCGATGGGTCAATTCGGCGGCCCGCCATAGAACGCTTCGCGGCGAATAGACAACGGTTTTCGATCCAAGGATCTCCGAATAGTATCCGTCAATGATCAGCGTGAAAAAACCGAGCTCGTGCGAGTGCTCGGGCAGGGCCATGCTGCAGTTGTACAGCGACTCGCTGAAAACGGCGGTATCGGTGCGCAGCTTGTGAAAAACTGCACCATAATGCTCGCCCGCTTTTAACTGCTGGATACTTGTACTGACCTTTGCCATCCTGACTAATACGGCGTTTTGTTCACAATGTTTCTGTAGAAATTATCGCATTAGACGCCGTAAAGCCCTCATTTGATCCAATATTTTCAGCCTTTTTTTCGATTTCGAGGCCAAATTCGGTTTTCGGGTCGAAACGCGGTTTACAAATCACGTTCGCGGAACGAAAATAGGGGCACCTGAATCCTCGGAGTTTACCTATGAAAAGAATTTTACTTGCTATCTGTGTACTGACTTCGCTGCAGCTGCCGCTGTTTGCCCTCGACATGAGCCGCGACATGAGCCGCGACATTGATGCGTCGACGGCAAAGATCATGACGAAGATCGTCGAATGGCGTCGTCATCTTCACCAGTATCCCGAATTAGGCAATCGCGAAGTGAAAACGGCGAAGTACGTCGAGGCTCACCTTCGCAAACTGGGAATGGAAGTGCGAACGGGTGTCGCGAAAACGGGCGTCGTCGGGATATTGAAGGGCGGCCAACCGGGGCCGGTGATCGGGCTTCGCGCGGATATGGACGGGTTGCCTGTGACGGAAAGAAATTCGCTGCCGTTCGCTTCGAAGGAACGCGCGCAGTTCAATGGTCAGGAGGTAGGCGTGATGCATGCGTGCGGACACGACACGCACGTCGCGATGTTGATGGGCGCCGCCGAAGTACTCGTTGGAATGAAAGACAAGATCAGAGGCACCGTCGTTTTCATCTTCCAGCCCGCCGAGGAAGGGCCGCCTGCCGGCGAGGAAGGCGGAGCAGCTTTGATGGTCAAAGAGGGCGTGATGGACAATCCGAAGATCGAAGCGATCTTCGGCCTCCACATAAACGCGCACACCGAAGTCGGCCAGATCAAATACAAGCCCGGCGCCACAATGGCCGCGAGTGACTGGTTCACGATCAAGGTAAAGGGCAAACAATCGCACGGCTCGGCACCGTGGACCGGCATCGACCCGATCGCGGTCGCGACACAGATCTATACCGGCTTACAGATGATCGTCGCACGTCAATCCGAGTTAACGAAGGCTCCGGTCGTTATCACTGTCGGGCGCATCAGCGGCGGCATTCGGGAAAATATCATTCCTGAAGAAATGACGATGTCCGGCACGATCCGCACGCTCGACGCCGCGATGCACAAAGAGGTCCATGAAAAGATCCGCCAAACCTCGACAAAGATCGCGGAATCGATGGGCGCGACCGTCGACGTTTCGATCACCACGATGGCTCCGCTCACCTACAATACTCCGGAGCTCGTAAGTAGAATGCTGCCATCACTCGAGAAGGCCGCCGGGAAGAAAAATGTGATCCTCAACGAGTGGACGACCGGTGCCGAGGATTTCTCTTATTTCTCCACGAAGGCCCCGTCGTTTTACTTTGTCATCGGCGGTATGACCAAAGGCGGCGACCCGAAAAAGGTCGCCGGGCATCACACCCCCGACTTCATCGTCGACGACAGCCGCCTGGACGTCGGCGTTAAGGCCTTCGCTAATATCGTGTTCGATTACCCGGAGCAATCGGCGCCTTGATCTGTTCGGCAATTTTAACGCGGATAAAGCGGATCAGGCGGAAAAGTCCGAATAAGATAGAGAACTGATTTTCTTATCCGCTAAGATCCGACAGATCTGCTCGATCCGCGTTAAAAATTTATATGAACGCCCGAAAAAATGAAATTAGAAACCGGGCGGACGGACTGGCGTCGGGGGACGCGGAGGTGCGAAACGGGATGTTCCGGAGCCTTTGAACAGCGGCGTGTAGATCCATTTCGAATGATTTTCGGCGCCGTAGTAGGTGAGGATCGATTTGCTGCGGCTCTGGCTGGCAACGCCGATAAAAGGGACGTTATCGGTGACGACCTCGTAATCGGGGTCGGGCTCGGCGGCGGCAGATTCGTCGGGCATCGTCACGTTGTTCACGATCACCACCGCCCACCGGTCAAAGACCTGCGTCGGATTCGACGGCAGAATGCCGTTGTTGTAATCCTGTATTCGCTTAGCAAGGTTCGCGATCAACTGCGGCTCCGGCTGGACGAGCCGCCATTTCCCGTCTTCACTGAGCGGGTCGGTCGCCGCGGACGGGCGCAGTATCATCCGCTGTTTCGTGCCCATCGGAAGGCCTTCCAGAAGCTCGTCGATCGACTCCGGCAATTTCGCTCCGCGGTGATAAATGACATAGGCCTCGATGGCTCGCGCGACCTCTTCGCCGCGGCGGATCGATTCCAGTTCCTTTTCGCGCTGGACGTCGTGCATCACTGTCGGGGCGACCGCCAGCAATGCTGTAGCAAAAATGACCATGATGCCCATCACGGCTATCAAGGTCATTCCAGCTTCGCTATCTCTAGTTGTCCGTGTCGTCGTCGTCGCGTCTCGGACGATTCGCGTTTGAAGGCGGACGCACCGGCCGCGGATTTGTAACGTTCGGGAAACCCGGGAACGATTGCACCGGCTGGCCGCTATTCGGGAAACTCGGAAACCCGGAAGGCGACCCCGTCGAACCGCCCGGAGCCGTCCTCAAAAGCTTGAGCGGATGCTTGAAGCCGAGATTCACGTCCTCGAAAAGCGTTTCCTTGTCCGAAATGCTAATCAACCGGAAGCGGCCGCCGAGAATATCGTTCAAACGTTTCCCCTGCGGTACAATGCCCGGTGAATTCGTTTTACCCTTTTCGACAAAGTACGCCGTGTCGTTGTTGCCGTGCTTGCGCGAGATCATCCCGACATATTCGTAGTTCGGCGTCGGCGGCGCCTGCACGTTCAGCATCCTTTGTTCGGAATACTTTTGTCCGTCGAGCGACGAAACGATGATCTGCTTGCCACCGGCTGTCGCGATCATGTTCGCGGGAACGTCGGCGGTCAGTCGCTGAGGGCCAAGATAAGTTGTCGGCAATTGTGCCTGGTTGAAAAAGATCGTCGTGCCGGGTTCAAAACCTTCACCGGCTACCTCCAGCTTGAAGGCTCGTTGCCCCGCATAGACCGTTTGCGGCATTACGGCCGCGATGAAGTACGGGAACGGGGTCGGCGTCGGTGTCGGGACGGGCGTTCGAACTATGACCGGTGTCGGGCTGTACGGCGTCGGCGGAGGCGGCTCATAAAAAGCGAAAATGTTGCGTCCCGGAGCGGGAGCGCCATAGACGCCCGGCCGGTACGCGATCGGCGTTGTTCCGTAATCGAATAGCTGCTCTTCCTGCGAGGGCATCCGGAACTGCCCCGGCGTCGTTTGATTCGTAGCAGGCTGTTTCGCCGTAGTATCGACCGAAACTTTCGCGGTCGTAGAGCCGCTGGAGAACAAACCCGGCCCGAAAGCGAACGCGAGCGTGCCGAAAGCGAGAACGCCCAAGGCGATCGCCGCGATCAGCTTGTTCCTTTCAGATGGAGATTTGCCTTTGAAGAGGTCCATTATTGAATCGCCTCCCCGCCCGACGGCACAAAATTCGGACGGCGAAAATAAGCCGCCATTTCCAGACGAAGGCTCACCGTTTCGCCGTGGGTTTTGCCCTTATTTACCTCTGCCTGGGGCTGCGGCTGGGTAGGCTGAACGGGCTGCACTGGTCCGCGGATCGTCGGATTTCGCGGATCGAATCCGCGCATTGGATTAGCACCGAAAACGTTATTTGACTGCTGCTGCTGCATGTTTTCGGGCGGCAGCGACGGGTCGCGCGGCTGCTTTTTAGTCTCCGTCGGCGCAAGCTCCACGGAACTGATGATCACGAACTCATTGCTCGTCTCGATATCGTTAATGAATCGCCGTAAATTTTGGTACGAGCCCTCGACCGACATCGTGACGTAAACGCCCGGGAAAATGCTCCGGTATTTCGCGCGTCCGCGTTCCTGCTCAGCATCTTCGCCGTTCTGCCCTTCGTCCAGCACGAGCGGCGCGTAATTCGGCCCATTCGTATTTGTCAGGCTGTAAGCGGCGATCAAACCGTTCAGACGCTGATAAAGGGCGGTCTGCCCATTCGCGGCGACCGGCAAATATATCGACTCGAAATCGCTGACGCTCGAAACCAGCTTCGAAACCTGTGTTTCGGTGCTTGTAATATCGCCGTATTTAGAACGGGCGGAGATCAGGTCCTGTTCGAGCTGATCGCGTTCGGCTCGCAACTCTTCCACCTTTCGACTCGAAGGGGCCACGAAAAAAAGATATAAGCCGAGAACTCCCAGGAACACTATTACCGAGACGCCGAACGCCGCGATCTCCATCGGGCCCCACATCCCGCCGTAAACCTTGCGCGGCCGATTGTTCGGGATGATCTCGATCGGCGTCGGTTTATCGATGACGATCGTGTCGTTTTCGGTAAGCACGACGGTGCGGTCGGCTTCGGAAACCACGACTGTCGGATCGAGATTCGCCTGGTTCTCGTTCACGAGGATCTCGGGTTCTGTGTTCGGGTCGTTTCTATTCACTGGATTCATTGCGCCGCTCCTTCGCCGGCCTGTGCCACTTCGGTCGGCGATGCCGCGTAACCGTACGACGGCGTGTAAATAAGATGGAGCGTAAATTCCGAATAAACCGAATGCTGGTTCGTTTGCAAATTCTGGCCGCGAAGCTCTGCCTGGAAGATGCCGGAAGCGTTCATCGTCCCGATCATTCCCATCACCGCCTGATAATCGCGGCTGAGGACGCCGAAATCGAGCTCGGCTTTGACGCGGTCGCCGTCGCGGTAAATATTCTCAACCGCGATCCGCGAAGCGCTGACGGTTCCCGGAATGACGGCCTCAAGGTCCGCAAAAAGCCTCGACCAGCCGAACGACTTATTGGCTACAAGCTTGTGCGACGCCACCAGCAATTCCCGCTGCTCGGGCGAAAGCTGCTGCTGTACCTTGCCGCCTTCGTCCTTAAGGCTCGCGACTTCCTGCTTCATCTGGGAGATCTCGGCCTCGGCCGCTTCGATCCGCTGCGTGTTGTCGCGCAGCTTGAAAAGCAGCACCAGCGTCGCCGAAAGCGAGATCACAAGGACCAGCGCCGCAAGCACGTATGGCGTCGTCCGATTGCGAAACGGATGTGTAGAAAGATTAAGATCGGTGATCACGTTAAAGATTGATGCAAAATCGGGGCGGTGCACTGCCTCAGAAAGCGTGCGGACCCCAAAATATTACCACGTTTGGGTCAAGTCTTTAACGCGATTTTTATTGGAAAGTTGCGAAAATTTAGCCACGGCGGGGCGGCAGGTGACGATTCAGTTCCTCCGGAGAGAGGTCGCGATAGGCACAGACGCGGTTTCTGCCCTCGCGCTTCGCTCGGTAAAGGGCTGAATCCGCCATTTCGACCAGCTCTATCGGATCGTGCGAGTCGTCAGGAAACGACGAGATCCCGATACTGATCGCGATCCGATGCGTCGAATCTGCCCGGCCTTGCCGTATGACGCTGAATTCGCGTGCCTCGACGATCGCGCGGATCCTTTCAGCCGCGATCAACGCCTGCGACATCTCCGCATCAAGCAAAAACGCCGCAAATTCCTCGCCGCCAAACCGTGCCGCGGCGTCGCCGCTTCGGACGCAATTCATAATGCATTCGCCGACCTCTTCGATCGTTTTGCTGCCGGTCAGGTGGCCGTAGGTGTCGTTAACCAGCTTGAAATGATCGATGTCCATCATCAGCACGCACATCGGCATGCCCTCGGACTTCGCTCTTGCAGCCTCGCGTCGAAGCTCGGAAAAGAACGAACGACTCGACAATAAACCTGTAAGGTCGTCGTGCGAGATCAGGCGGTGTATCTGACGCTGGTATTCGCGGTCGATCTCATCCAGAAGGTCGAACCGGAGGATATGCTCGCCGATCGTGATCTTGTCGCCGTTCTGCAGGGTGACTTCAGTCACCCGCTGGCCGTTGAGATAAGTGCCGTTGCGCGAGCCAAAATCCGTCAGAACGTAATCATGAACGCGTGTTTCCGGATTGAATACTTTTGCGACCTTTGCGTGCCGGCGCGAAGCCTTGTAGTCGTTAATGCGGACGTCGGCGCCGAGGGAACGGCCGAGAATTACCTCTTCGCGCTCGAGCGGGATCGGGACAGCGATAAGCTCGCCGCTCAGAAAAACAAGCGCGGGCCTGAGGTCCTCCAATTGACGTTCCGGTCTTTGCATACAAAACGAGGCAGGAAGGGCGGGAGTGCCGTCAACATATAGAATAACTTATCGGGAAGCCTAAATTCCATAGTTTTTTAAGTCGAACTCATGTCTGGGCCGAACTTTTGGGTTTGTCGCCGAAGGCGGCCAATAATATAGCGTAGGGTGAAACCGACGATTCGAATCCCATCGAAATTCCGTCGCCGAAGCCGACGAACAAAACATATGCCACAATCATTAGTTAAGATTCTCGTGCATCGCGCCGATTTCTATTGGCAGGAAGGTTACGGCGCCTTTTCGATCGGGCAATCTCAGGTGGAAAGTGTGACGAAGTACATCCGGAATCAAAAGCATCATCATTTATCGGCGTTGTTAGAAAAGTACGAGCTCGAATACAACGAGCAATATATTTGGGATTGAAATCGCTCCCTTACAGGGAGCATACATTGTTTCGGCACCTTCGTAGGGTTCCGGCTGACGCCTTCAACCTACGCTTTAATATCAGTCTCCTTCGGAGACAAAAAATTTTAATTGTTGAAGATCCTCATCGTAAAACTCAGCTCGATCGGCGATATCGTTCACGCTCTTCCCGCTCTCGCGAATATCAAAAGGGAATTGCCGGATGCCGAGGTCGGCTGGGCGGTCGACGGCCGATACGCCGAGATCCTTCGCAATAATCCGTTGATCGATCATTTGATCGAGATCGATACCAAAAGCCTGCGCGGCGGAAAGGTGATCGAGGAAATGCTTCTCGATGCGACATCGCAATTGGGTGGTCTTCGAAAACACCGATTCGATGTTGCTCTCGACATGC
>JAICPV010000371.1 GCA_025929655.1 Pyrinomonadaceae bacterium | reverse complement strand
TTACGCCCACCGATTGGATTTTCCCGTTCTTCCTCTTCATCGTCGGCGTCGCCATTCCGATCTCGCTAGGTAAACACCCAGACGGAAACCCGATCGATGGGGAGGGTGTGGGTGTTAATGCAGAAGCGCGACAGTTATGGAGCGGGCATGTTTCGCTATACAAACGAATTCTCGCCCGTTCCATCTCGATCTTCCTCCTCGGCCTCTCGATCTCCGTTCTTCCTTTCTTCCAATTCACCCCGTCCGATGCACCGGGCATTCTAAAATTGCTCGTCTGGCTCGCCTTTGCGGCAGCCTTGCTTTTCTTGCTTCTGAGAAATTACAAGGTCGCCGGAATTCTTGGAGCGATCGGCATCGTCGGCATCGTCGGTTTCAACCTCGCCGGTCACAACATCGTTCCTTATAACTTAGGCACGATGCGCATTTTCGGCGTACTTCAGCGGATATCGATCTGCTATCTCGCAGCATCGCTGATCTTCCTGCACACGAACTGGAAGCAGCAACTCGGCATCACCGTCTCTATCCTGCTCGGTTATTGGTTCCTGATGACGAGTATCCCAGTGCCGGGCTGCGAGGTCGCGACCGTCGATGACAAAGCATGCAATCTCGCTGCATACCTCGACCGCCTGATCCTCGGCGAAAATCATATTTGGCGATTCGGAAAGGTTTACGATCCGGAAGGATTGCTATCGACGCTTCCGGCGATCGCTACAACGCTTTCGGGTGTGTTGACAGGAAAGTTCATCACCGCAGAGACGCAGGGACGCAGAGAAGATTCTGAAGTTTTGATCGATTCGAACTCATCACTTGTCACTCGGCACTTGTCACTTGTCTCGGGAATGTTCTTCTTCGGCACAGTCCTCGTGGCCCTCGGATGGATCTGGCACAGCTATTTCCCGTTCAACAAATCCCTCTGGACCAGCTCGTACGTGATCGTTACGACGGGCCTTGCACTGCTGACATTCGCATGCTGTTACTGGCTGATCGATATTAAAGGATGTAAGAAATGGTCCTGGCCGTTTGTCGTTTTGGGCGTGAATGCACTTGCACTATTCGTTTTCTCCGGGATCTTCGCCCGAATGATGTCGGCGTTCAGGGTCGCTTACACAGAGGACGGAAAGGGAATCTCTGCGCAGAAATGGATCGTCGATAATGTGTTCCTCGCAATGTTTGAACCGATCAACGCCTCGCTCGCCTACGCGATCAGTTTCATTTTGTTTTGGCTATTCTTGATGTGGCTGCTTTATCGAAAGAATATTTATGTAAAAGTCTGAAGCCGCTGCTAAAACTGAGATTTCCACTAGAACGAACTTAAACTCGAAATGAGCCTACTGAATAGATTCTTCGGTTCGAAACAGGATGAGCCGATTACTAGCTACCAGGACTTTTGGAAATGGTTCGCTTCTAACGCTGCGGATTTTCACAAAGTCGTCCGAACGAAAGATAGCTCCAGGATCCAGCAAGAGGTTTTTGGCCATCTCAGCGCTGCCTTGGGCCAATTAAGGGAAGGCTATTTCTTTCTTATCGGTATGGTCAGCGATTCAACGGCGGACCTGGTCCTGACGGCAGACGGGAATCCCAAGAATATAGTTTTCGTGGAAGAGCTTGTTGACGCTGCACCGAACATTACGGGCTGGCAATTCACCAAATTGAAGCAGCCGGAGTCGGGCTTTTATATGACGATGAATGGTATTGAGTTTGGAGAGAACACTTTATCGTTTTATTCCAATGATCACGCGGACCAACCGGATCTCGTTGATATTACTGTCGTGCACAAAGATCTCGACGACTCAAATGCCGACGGTATCGAACATGGTTCTTATATTTTTCTCGATAATTTTCTGGGCGAATTGAACTTTCTGACCAGCATCGATCGACTAAGTTTTTGTGCACCGAGTGAGGCAAAAAAAGATTGCATTCCTATCGAAGTATTGCCGAACTTTTTGGAAACTCGGGAAGCGCTTTTTTTAGAGAAGTACGGCGGCGTTCGAAGTAATACGGAAAATGATCGCTACGCAACCGTGCAGGGACAAACTAGCGGAGGCGAGTCTTGGTTCGGGATCGTGAACCAAGACCTTTTAAAGTGGGATAGAAAAGCCTCGCATCCATGGATGTTTGTACTGAATGTTGAGTATAAAAGCGATAACGGCTTGCCGGACCAAGAAACGGCAGACAAGCTGAACGAATTGGAAGATGCTTTTATGGAACGCTTAAAAGATGAGGATGGCTTCTTGAACATTGGCCGTGATGCAGCAGACAACGAGCGAAACGTTTATTTCGCATGCATCGACTTTCGCAAACCATCGAAAGTGGCCAGCGAATTAGAAGTGAGGTACAAGAATACAATCCCTTTCACTTTCGACATTTTTAAAGACAAGTATTGGCAGTCGGTGAGCCATTTTATCGCCCGCGAAGAAAAATAAATACTACATTGTATGAAACAATGTGCTATAGTTGCAACAGTGATCTTTGAAAAATCGATTTGTGAAAAGTTTTGCAGGGAATTCAGGGAAAAACTGCTTCGTCGAAGGGCGTAAGTGAAACTAAGCCAAGTATTTACGTGTCCGCTAGGTATCAACGGACATCCACCGGACAACCGGTGGACAAGCAGTGGACAAGAGCCGCTGCCTGACGGACAAAAGCCGAGTGAAGTGCTTTGTTTCGTTAGAATTCCGCGTTTGCTGCCGAGACAACTTTGTCCGCGCCGTCGGCCATGGTCGTCGCGGGAATTATGCCGATGCCTGAGTTGTTAAGGACCCTGCGGCCTTCTTCGACATTGGTGCCTTCCAAACGGGCAACGATCGGTATCGACACGCCAAGATTCTTCGCTGCGGCGACGACGCCGTTCGCCACCATGTCGCAGCGGACGATGCCGCCGAAGATGTTTATGAGGACGGCTTTGACGTTGTCATCGGCGAGCAGGATCTTGAAAGCCTGTTCGACGCGTTCCTGTGACGCACCGCCGCCGACGTCGAGGAAGTTTGCGGGTTCACCGCCGGCCAGCTTGATGATGTCCATCGTCGCCATCGCGAGGCCGGCACCGTTGACCATGCAGCCGATATTGCCGTCGAGCTTGATGTAATTCAGATCGAATTTCGAAGCTTCTATCTCCAATGGTTCTTCTTCGTTCAGGTCACGAAGATCGGCGTAGTCCTTGTGCCGGAACATCGCGTTGTCGTCGAAATTGACCTTAGCGTCCAACGCGATCAGGCGATTGTCTTTGGTGAGAAGGAACGGATTGATCTCAAGGAGCGACGCGTCCAT
>JAICPV010000101.1 GCA_025929655.1 Pyrinomonadaceae bacterium | reverse complement strand
CGGCTCTTCCTCGTTCAGATCACGCAACTCGGCGTAATCCTTGTGGCGGAACATCGCGTTGTCGTCGAAATTGACCTTAGCGTCCAATGCGATCAGGCGATTGTCTTTGGTGAGAAGGAACGGATTGATCTCAAGGAGCGACGCGTCCATCTTCTCGTACGCGTCGTAGAGGGTGAGCATGAATTTCGCCGCCTGATTGACCAGATCGTTCGGTATGCCGAGGCCGAACGCGATCTTACGCGCCTGAAAGGGCCGCAGCCCGACCGACGGATCGATCGCTTCCTTTAGGATAAGCTCGGGCGTTTCAGCAGCGACTTTCTCGATGTCCATACCGCCGGCGGACGACGCCATGAAAACATTGCGGCCGGTGACGCGGTCGAGAGTCACGGCGAGATAGAATTCACGATCGATCGGGAGGCCTTCCTCGATCAGAAGCGTTTTTACCTCTCGGCCTTCAGGTCCGGTCTGATGCGTGACGAGCATCATTCCGAGAATCTGTTCAGCGAGTTCTTTCGCTTCCGCGGGCGACTTGGCGAGCTTGACTCCGCCGCCCTTTCCTCGGCCTCCGGCGTGGATCTGAGCTTTGACGACAACGATGTCGGTGCCGAGTTCTTTCGCGGCCGATTCGGCCTCTTCCGGTGTTCGAGCAACTATTCCGCGGGGAACCGGAACGCCGTGGTCTTTGAGCAACGCTTTGCCCTGATATTCGTGAATTTTCATAGGTTTGGAGTTCCGGCTTTACCCGGCCAACCGAAACAATGCAAAAGCTAAATTATAGCCATAGCCGCCTAAAGGCGGAACTCCGAACGATCAGACGAGCTTGACGATGAGTTTGAGCATCTTCCATTCGCCGCCGCGATTGACGAATTCGTATTCAAAATTCATCGGCACCGGCTTCGTTGCGAACTTCCCGTTCAGGACCAAAATGCTGAGGCCCTTCTCGGTTCGAATATACGGAGCCGGCGTAAAGTCCGGCGTCATTGAGCTTGATTTGTTCAGGATCGGAACTACTTGCCGCTTCTTGTCGACGAAGCTCTTGAAAACATTCTTCATCTGGTCTTCGGTATACGTGTTCTGGAAGTCGGTCGACGCTTCCGAATAGATATCCGAGAAGTCGTTCGAATCGATCGCACGCGCGAAATCAGCGGTCAGATCATGGACCATTGCCTCGGTGGTGGAGATCGGAGGAACCTCGCCGCTCGCGGCATCGGTCGGATCGTTCGAGGCCGAATTGGAAGACGTGCCGGAATTGCTGCTTTCGGAAATGTTTCCAAGATCGAGGCCGCTGCCGCAGTTGCAGCCAAGCGCGATCGAGGCGACGACGCATATCGCGATCGCACCGCTTGCGAAATTGTTCTTGCCGCAAAGAACGTTTCTCAAAATTTCCTTCATGTTTTACTCCTGATTATATGGGTTGTTTCCTTATTCCTTTTTCCAAGGCCCGAGAAGGCTGCCCCAGGCGTCGACGGTCCGCTGGAACTCTACCGGGCAGCGCGCTGCACGTTCTTTCGGAAGAAATCCGTCGCTGACTATGTTCGCATACTTATTCTGATCCGATCCATAGATCATACACAGCGAATTATAGAATCTCTGCTCCTGCAAAAGATGCTCATCCGCCAAATTTCGTTTCGAGCCGTTTCGCTTAGACTCGATCGAGAATGCTTCGGCGGCCGCCATCACGTTCCTGACGCCTTCGTCACCGAGTTCCGTGATGTTTATAAAAGCTGCACAACGGTCCGCGGCATCCTCTTCGCCTCCGGCGACGGGCAGCTTGTAAGCGTCCATCAGCGCATGCGCTATCTCATGCAGAAAAACGAACTTCACGGCATCGAACATCTTTGCATACGCGGCTTGCTCGGCCTGTCCCGTGGACTTGAATGTCTCGAAGAAATCCTCCATGAGCTCGTAACACATGGTGATCGATCGATCACGCGAATCGTAAAATGCATTGTTCTCGCTGCAGTCTTTCGTGCGCAAGTAAATGTCATTCGGGAGTATCAAGGCACGGTTCAGTTGATCCGCCGCCTTGGAGAGCAGCTTTTCGGAACGCACCTTTTTGTCGATCTCGAGATATCGGGGAGTCTTGACGTCGAGATGTTCGACGATGAAGTCGCCCTTATCCGGTTTTTTTACCGAGCCATAACGGTTCTCGGACGCCGATTCCGGCTGCGGCGACGAATCAGCACTCGTCTCTTCAGGCTCCGCTGCAACCGTACCGGAGCGGTCCGAGCTCCAGAAACAGCCGATCGAAACACCGAGCGCAAGCAGCGAGAGAATCAAATTGAAGAAACCTGTCTTCATTGTTGGCGGCGGTGAAAAACGCAAAGCGACCTGTCCTGTCAAGGACACAGATATTAGACGAGAAAGACGTAAATAGTTTGCAAAAAAGGCTGATAAGGAAATTCTTACCAGCCAATTCTAGAAGCAAAACGTCGGATTGTCTATTGAGAGGATTCGACTAGCTTGATCAAAGTTCGAACCGCGACGCCGGTGGGGCCTTTAGCCTGGTGCGGCCTGACAGCGTCATGCCATGCAGTACCGGCGATATCGAGGTGTGCCCACTTGGCTTTATCGACGAATTCCTGAATGAATACGGCACCCATGATAGTGCCGGCCTTACCACGCGGGCCGATGTTCTTGATGTCTGCAATGTCGGAGCGGATCTGTTTGCTGTATTCGGCACCGAGCGGCAGCTGCCAGAAACCCTCGCCCGTTTCCTTTCCAAGCGAGACGATCTCGTCGATCAAGCCTTGATCGTTGCCCATGATGCCTGTATTTTGGTCTCCCAAGGCAACGATGACCGCTCCGGTCAGCGTTGCCATATCGACGATCCGTGTCGCTCCTTGTTTTTCGGCATAAGCCACGGCATCCGCAAGGATAAGGCGGCCTTCGGCGTCCGTATTGAGTATTTCGATCGTTTTGCCGTTCGACGCCGTAACAACGTCACTGGGACGTGAGGCTTTTCCGTCCGGCATGTTCTCGACGGCTGCCACAATGCCAATGACCGGGACCGAAGGCTTCAGCAGCGCAATTGCGCGCATGGTGCCGAGGACCGTCGCCCCGCCGGACATGTCGTATTTCATCGCGTCCATGCCTTCGCCGGGTTTCAACGAAATGCCGCCGGTGTCGAAAGTAATGCCTTTTCCGACGAGAGCCAAAAGATCGCCGTTCTTCACCTTATTTTTTGCGGGAGTATATCGGATAACGATCAGTTTCGCCGGCTCATCCGAACCCTTGGATACGCTGAGAAGGGATCCCATTCCCATTTTCGCCATCCGCGCTTCGTCGATCACCTCGCATTTAAGCCCGACTTCGGCAGCCATCTTGGAAGCGCGTTTAGCCATCTCCGTAGGCGTCAGAATGTTCGGCGGTTCGTTCGCAAGGTCGCGAGTGAAATTCATCGAGTCGCCGATAGCCGCACCCCTGGATATTCCTATTTTGAGTTCGCCATTACTTGCGCCGTTCACGCAAACGACCATTTTCGTGACGAGCTTGCTGTTCTTGTCTTTCGTTTTGTATTTGTCCAATTCGAATTGGCTGGTGAGCGCGGCTTGAACGCTGTTTTGAACGGCGACGGCAGCACTGCCCTTGGATCGGGGCATAAACGCAAAGCTCTTTACGTTGCATTTTCGAAGGAAGCGTGTCGCCGTCCCCGCCGCGACGAATATACCGGCCTCACTGTATTCGTTTTCATCTCCGGCGCCGACAAGGAGTAATAAACCGGCTTTTAATTTACCCTTGGGATTAAGACGCACAAGCAGTGTGTCGCCGGGTTCGCCTTTTATCTCTTCCGATTTGATAGCCGCAGCGATATGGCCGCCCGCTAGCTTGTCCAGTTCCTTCAGGTCGGAAGAAGTGGCCTTCTCACCTTTGAATATCGTGATGGCCAGCGCTTCAACGCCGGCTTCTGAAAAATTGGAGGAGATGCCCTGAAAGTCCATTAAATACCTCAGCTAAGAATCGTTAAACTGCTTGTAAATACAAAGTTATACGCTAACTTATCTCGATTTTTCTTTCAACTGCTGGCGGGTTTCTTTCTCGATGGTCTTGCGCATCTCGGTTTCGCGCTTGTCGTAGAGTTTTTTTCCTTTGGCAACGCCGATCTCGAATTTGATCCGGCCATTTTTCCAATAGATCGATGTCACGACCAGGGTCATTCCTTTCTGAGTAGTCTCTTTTTCCAATTTGTCGATCTCTTTTCGATGAAGTAAAAGTTTTCGCGGGCGAAGAGGCTCATGATTTTGAATATTCCCGTGAGAATACGGTGAAATGTGCGCGTTGAGCAGCCACACCTCGTTGTCTTTCACCGACACGTAGGAATCCTTTAGCTGGACCCGGCCGGACATGATGCTTTTCACCTCAGTACCAACCAAAGCCGCTCCTGCTTCATATTTATCAAGGACATGATACTCGTGAAATGCCTGGCGGTTAGTGAGTATCTCTTTGTCAGCGGACATTTAGGAAAGTTAGGAATAAGCGGCCGTAAAGTCAACGTGCCGAAGATCGTTCAACCCAGGCAATGCCGTCGGGCCTTTTGCCGGTTGGCGTTGTGGCGATCACTTTACCCGCATGGATATCGACCTCGGACATAGAATTATCGTCCGGATTGGTGAGAAAAGCGATACGCCCATCGCGGGATAATGTTAGTACCTTGGGCTCCTTGTCCAGAGCAGTTTCGCTGAGCAGTTTGTACGATAACGCATCGTAAACAGCCAGCCGTCTGGCCAAAGCTACGACGACCCTTTTCCCATCCGCCGTGATTCTGATTCTGCCCGTTTGCGGCTCAAACGCCTTGATCCTTTTAATTATCTGGCCCGTTGACGTGTCGATGACCGCCAGATCGCCTCCGCTAACCCAGATAAACTTGCCATCAGGGGAAATATCGATACCGTAACCGGGAGAATCAAGCGCGATCACTTTGACGACTCCGGTGGCCCGATCGATCGTGCTTACGGTCTTTCCTTCCAGATTCGGTGTGTAAAGCGTGCGCTCGTCCGGCGAGATCTCGACGAACCAAGAGCCCTCCTGGTCAGTGTTGTACACTTTAACGATCCTCCCGGATTCAGCATTGACTTCCACGACGGCTTTTGAGGGAGCACAGGCGGCCCATAAGATCCTGCCGTCCTTCGAAATTCGCATATCGTGGGCCGAATAGTCGCCCAGATCGTACGTTTTTCTCACACGGCGGTTCTTAAGGTCTATCGCGGTAATATGCCTGCCGGCGACAACAAAAGCCATTCGGCCGTCCGATGAAACGCGCACCTCGTGGGGATTCCTGCCGGTTGCGAACCGAACGAGTGTCCGATTCGTTGCGCTGTCGACGATCCCCGCGACAGACTCTTCCATGAACGCGACGACGAGAATGTCCGCAAAAATGAATGTTGGGAAAATGATCGACCCCAGGAGAACGGCTAATGCAGTTCGACAAAACTTCATTTGTGACGAGATGATCTGCTGGTTCATAAATTTCGATCCGATTTCGAAGGTACCGGCGAATTGTACGGATTTTAAGGCGAAAAGTTAATTCGTCGGCAAAAAAGCTCGCTCCTAACGAAAATATTCCACGGCTCAAGCAGCAGAATTCGATCGATCGTACCCACGGCGGCAACTGATTGACAAAACTCAATTTCGACACGTAGATTATTAGTAACGCTGGGAGATCGTCTAATGGTAGGACTGCAGTCTCTGGATCTGCCTATCGGGGTTCGAATCCCTGTCTCCCAGCCAAAAGTTCGGAGTTCCCGTATTCAGGCGGCTCACGGACGGGCCAGCTGAAGCTGGAACTCCAAACATATGGAAGGCTGGCACGAAACCGAGATACGCGTCCGATACGCCGAGACGGACAAGATGGGTATCGTGCACCACGCGAATTACCTTGTATGGTTCGAGGCCGGCCGAAGCGAGTTGTGCCGCTCCCGCGGTTTTTCCTATAAGGAAATGGAAGCCGAGGGGCTGTTGATGCTCGTCGCCGAAAGCTACCTTCGCTATAAGGCTCCGGCCTTTTACGAGGACGACCTCCTTATTCGCACGAAGGTGGCTGAGATCCGCAGCCGTTCCATTCGGTTTGTGTACGAGGTCTATCGTCCGATCGACGACCTCTTGATCGCCGAGGGCGAGACGATCCACCTTGTGACGGACGCCGACAAGAAGGTACGGCTCATTCCCGAAACCTACAAGGCCAAACTTTCAGACAGCGATACGATCCGCGAATTATCCTTTCCCGCAAATCAGGCCCCAAGCTGACCCGTCGATCTCTGCTCCGGCTTGAAACGCGAGACGTACCACCTTAGACTCATTCCATGCCCGGATCTGCGACCGCGGAAATAATCTTTATCGCCGCGATGATGCTGCTCATATTGATCGTTTGTGCGGCCGCCGTTTGCTTCTTCTTCAAAACATACAACAAGGAGAAATATGAACGAGCTCTCGGCAGGAGTGTCATCCACGAAAATCTGCTGCCGGGCGAAGAAGATCGGGTCGAAACGAATTTAGAAACCGGATCTGAAATTTGAAATCTGAAATTGGAATATTGAAATTCGGAAATGGCGCACCCAAATCTTCTTGATCGCAAAAGCACGGCTCTCGTTGTCATCGACGTCCAGGAAGCATTTCGAAATGTGATACCGCAGTTCGAACAGATCGCGGTACGCATTTCGACCGCCCTTCGGGGGTTCCACATCCTCGAGGTTCCCATCATCGTTACCGAGCAATATCCGAAGGGTTTGGGGCCGACCGTCGAGGAGATCACGCTCAGCCTGCCGGAAGGAAACGTGCCGCTCGAAAAACGGGCCTTCAGTGCATGCGGCGCGGGACCGTTCATGAAAATGCTCGAAGAGTTCGATGTCAGCCAGATAGTGATCTGCGGGATCGAAACGCATGTTTGCGTCAGCCAGACCGCCCACGACCTGCTCGATGCGGGATTTGACGTTCAGGTTCTCACAAATTGTGTAGCGTCGCGTTTCGATCACGACAGGGAAGCCGGCCTCTCCAAAATGTACGGCAGCGGCGTCGACCCTTCCTCCGTCGAAATGGCTCTGTTCGAGCTGATGCGCGATTCCAGCCACGAGAAATTCAAAGAGATCCAGGCGCTGATCAAGTGACAATTGCAGAAGCCCGCACGTAAGTAAGGGCGAAACATTCAACGCTGTGTTACGACGACCGGTAACGAACTGGCTTCGTAAATACGAGGTCAGATTACGCCCTCACTTCGTGCGGGCTTCAGCATTTAAAACGCACCGTTTTGGGCAAAAACCGAACCGTTTTGGGCAAAAACCGAACCGTTTTTG
>JAICPV010000556.1 GCA_025929655.1 Pyrinomonadaceae bacterium | reverse complement strand
GCCGGTCTCGCGGCAAAGCCCGATCATCAAAGCAACGGCGTCATTTTCCATGCTTCGCGGCCGGGAGCGGAGAAAGGTCGTGTAGCAGCAAGGATCATCGACATCTTGTGTTTCTATCGGTTCTTCCAGCTCGGCGTGCACCAGCAAAACGCTGTCCAGCCGAGCGATCTCCGGCATCGCGATCCGCAGGTCGGCGGTGGATACGTGGGGGAATTCGTCGACGCCGGAATGGATCAAAAAGCATTTAAACCCTCGCACACCTCTTCGGACCATCGCTTCGAGCTGGCCCACATTTCCCGGAACCACACCGCCCCAAAATGCCACGTCGACCGCACATTTGCCAACAGCAGCGTCGAGCTTTTCTTCGAATGCATCCGCGGTCGTAGTAGCAGGGATCGAATTCAAAGGCATATCGACGATCGTGGTAACTCCGCCGGCGGCCGCTGCGCGTGTAGCCGTCTCAAACCCTTCCCACTCGGTCCGGCCCGGTTCGTTCACGTGAACGTGACTGTCGACCAGTCCCGGCATAACGACCAGATCGCCGGCATCGATGAATCCGTCGCCGTAAGTTATCTCGTTCCATTCGCCGACAAGTGTGATCTTTCCGGACTCAAAATGGACAGCCGCCGGCCGAATGCCCGAAGGCGTCACCACGCATTGGCTGCGAATGATCATCACGCCAGATGATAGCGCGAACGCTCGCCGGATATTAAGGGTTGCCGAATCTCGAAAAAACGGTTACGATGCCTGAACTCAAAAACCATTCTGATCTCGAGTCAAAAAATTCGGAGGCTTATCTTTATGAAGTTCAACCTGGTGGCGGTGTTCTGTGTTCTGGCGGCGTTCGGCATGGGCTGCAGCAAATTGCAGGAGTTAGGGAAAGGCGGCGGCGCCGCTGCGTTCAAGAGCGAGGCGGACAATTTCACGATCGCTTTCCCCGGGGGCGCTTCGGACGTGAAGCAAGAGGACGCCGATCTGAAATACGCAAGCGTAGGCAAGACATACGGCAAGATGTTCGACAACCGCAGCGACAACTACCGCAGCTATGAGATCACGGCCGCGGATATGAGCCACTACCCGACAGACGGCAAGACGGAACGCGATATCGAAGAGGTGGCCTTGAACGGCTGGGAAGACGAGCCCGAAACCGAGATCAAGGAAACCACGATCGACGGACTCAAGGCCATCGACAGCGTCCGCAGCCTCGAGGTCGGCCCGGCGAAAATGACATTCCGCGAAGTTCCTATCTGGGACGCGAAAGGCAAAAAGCTCTACACCATCCAGGTAGCCGCCGTGAAAAAGGAAAACGTCATGGCAAAGGAAGCCAACGACTTCATCAACTCGTTCAAGTTGCTGAAAAAGTAGCACTTTCTGGGCAGTCTGTGGTCGAGATATAAGCTGCTTTCAATAGAAAAGAGCCGCAGGTCATCTTGCGGCTCTTTGATCATCGGAAAAGAATTTAACTCGTCGCGATGTATCGATTTTTCACTCTTATATCGCGTCCGCTGAAAGGCCCCGTCTCGAACGGATAAACTTCCAGTTCCACGCAGCTTCGGTCGAACATTTTCGTCACTTCGCGGAAATCCTGATTCACACGGCACAGGCCGTCGAAGAAGACATCGCGTAATGCATCTGATGCCTCAAGAGATAAATCGTTTCCTTTGATGGTTTCGAGCCTGATCTTTAATCTGCGGTTGATCCGCGAATCCTCAACGCTCGCGATCTGAAACGAGTTCACATTCTTCACCAGCGTGGGATCGGCATTGATGATCTCCTCGATATCCGTC
>JAICPV010000380.1 GCA_025929655.1 Pyrinomonadaceae bacterium | reverse complement strand
GGTTCGATCTCGACGGCGCCCGTGAGAATCTCGGCTCCGCTTATTGTCGCGCCGCCGATCCGGACCTGAAGTTGCGAGATCGTCCGGTCGAGGATACCCGTAGCCCGGATACGCAAGATCGTGGCGACCTTGGTTCCACCCTTTTCCTGTATCGTTCTTACGGTAAACGGCTCGGTAGTGTGCACGCGGTTGGTAACGTTCGTCAGATCGGCGCGCCCGCCGGGCCCGGGAACGGGCGAGGTTGTGAATACATCCGGCCGCGTGGGCACGATCGCAACCTCTCCGCCGAATCGGACGCCGTTATTGGTCACAACAAACGGATATTTTGTTCCAGTAACCAAGCTTCCCAAAGCCCGCGGCACGACGAAAACGATCTCAGTATCACTTACGCTCTTCAAGCCGCACATCACACCGTTTATCGACAGTGTCACGCCGCTGAGCTCCATCGGCAGATTGAATCGGCGGTCCAGCGAACCGACGGCGGTACGTTCGACGATCGGCCGGTCTACGCTGGCATCGAAACTCAAGATCGCCAGCATCTCCGGTGACATCCCGAGGACCGAAGGCGGCGTGGTAGGCGTCGGCGTCGGAACAGGTGTCGGCGTAAAGGTCGGCGCCGGATTCGGCGTGCCGGTCGGTGTCGGTGACGGCGTCGGTGTTGGAGTAGGCGTAGGCGTCGGTGTCGCGGTCGGTGACCCGGACGGCGACGGTGAGGGCGATGGCGTCGGACTCACATTCGCGTTGATCAGCTGCCGGCTCGCGCCAGTAAAGAAATCGAAGGTCGCGGTGGCCTGAGTGTCGACGAAAGGCAGGTATAAGTAATACGATTCCGCAAGAAGATCCGGGTTGCCGGTACCGAGCTCCGTTAGTGCCAGATTGAAAGCTGAACGCCGCGACGAGTTGCTTGGCAAAGCCTGTGTCGACGGCAGAAAGAAAGTGCTCGTAACCGGGAACTTCGTAAGGCGGTTGAACGACGCCGCAGCCATATCATAAGAATAGATCTGGACGGGCCGAAAATCGATGTTGTTGAGGCCGTCTTCTTCGTTCGCCGGAACGGTTCCGTCCGCCTTTATGTTCAAACGTGTCGATAGTAGCAGTGTCGACGGGTTACCGCTTACATCATAATCAGTGAAACCCGGATACCGCTGAACGTCGCCGTTGTTCGCCTCTGCATCTGCATCGCTTCGCGCTCCGACGCGTTTGAAAGTGCTCAAATCGTAATCGTAAATATATGTCGCAAAACTTGTCTGCCGCGGTGCTCCTGACGCCTCGAGGTCCGCATAGGAATCGAATGCAACGAACCGTCCATTGCGGCTCATCCGTTTTCCGAAATCCAGAATATTGACGATATCACCCGGGTTCGTTGGCGATGTTGTCGTAACCTGACGACAACCCGCCGGCACACCGAGGGTCAGATTCGCGACAAAGATCTCTTCGTTCTTGCTTGTCGACGGGTTCGCGCCGCAATCGAATGAAGGCGGCTGTGACGGCGCAGGCGAAGGTGACGGCACCGGAGAAGGCCCCGGTGTAGGCTGTTCCAGCGGAACCGGATCGTCCCCCGTACTTGCGAAGACGACCCGTGACCCGTCGCCGGAGATCGTCGGATTCTTGCTGTACGTGGGATTCGCCACCGGCCCGCGTAACGTATTCGTGATCTGTGTCATTCCGCCGCCCTGCCGGAAAACGAATATTTCGTCGTTGTCGCTGAACGGGAAGGTGTTTCCGTCGGCAACGAGATTACGTGTCGAAACGAAGGCTATCGTCGACCCGTCGTCGTTGATACTGGCGTCGTGGTTGTCGTCCGCGACCGATGCCGCTCCCGACAGCGAACCGCTTATCGGGAATCGGCTCGGGTTCGTGTTCGTGACGCGGATGAACGCACCGCCGCTAAGATTGGCCAGCGGCACTTCCTCACCAGTCGTAAGGTCATTTACAGGTGCATAATTAGGGATCTGGTATAGCCAGATCTCCATATTCGCATCGCTCGACAAAGGATTGGACGGCGGAGTCGGAGTCGGCGTTGGTGTTCCACTTGGTGTGGCCGTAGGGCTCGGCGTTGGCGTCGGAGATGTAGAAGGCGTCGGGACAGGAGTCGGCGTCGGAGTCGGAGTAGGCGACGTAAAGGCGTTTCCGTTGAAGCTTCCCGGGTTGGTATCGTCCGGCGCCGTCGGCGTCGAAGTTGTGGCGTTCGATCCGAAAACTATCCACCGGCCGTCGGTGCTGATCATCGGACGCTTGTTTGCGATCAAGATACGAATGTTAAGGAAGGACTGGGGCGGCGCGCTCGAACTGAACGTAACACTTTTAGTATCGGTGATCTGGAAGATCCGACGCTGCGCAAAATCGAAAAGGAAAATCTCGGCGTTGCCGTCTTCGTTCCGAGGGTTTTCGGTCGCCAGATTGCCGGTCGATTCAAAAACCACGAAACGGCCGTCGCCGCTGATGCTGCCGGCGAATGATTCGTTATTCGACGTCGTAAATTGCCCGATAACGGAGTCGGCCTGCGCGAAGGCACCCGCAGACAGAACCGCGATCAATAAAATGAGAGTAAAAAAATAATGCCGAAGCGTCACAAACATCCTCCAAAACAGGGTGCGGCAGCGTTAAAAAAATTGGTATCCAGCGAAGCCTGCCGATCACAGCAAAACACAGTATTTTAAAGACTAAGGCCCTGTTCTGCAAGGAAGGGGCACCCGATAAAATAGGCCTGTTCCAATGAATACCATCTATAGATGCCCGCATCGCTCGCATTGGTTGTAAAATCAAGTGTTAAACACGCCTCGTCGCTTAAATGACTACTCTGACAATAGATGATTAAAGAAGGCCTCGAGATCATGATCGTTACCGGCGAGACCTCGGGTGACCGGCTTGGGGCCGAACTGGTTGAGGAACTCAAGTCCAAAAGGCCCGGCATGTTGTTTTTTGGGACGACCGGGCCGGCTATGCGTTTCGCCGGAGTGGAATCGGTCTTCGATTCGGATGCCTGGTCGGTGGTGGGTATCGGAGCGGTGGCGAAGTCGATACCGCGATTTCTGAAGATACTTTCCCGGCTGCGAGATATTGCCGATCAAAGGCGCCCGACGGCGATCGTCCTGATCGATTTTCCGGAATTTAATTTGAAGCTTGCAGCCAAGCTGAAAAAAGACGGCCACAGGATCATCTACTACGTTTCGCCGCAAGTATGGGCCTGGCGAAAGTATCGCGTCGGAACGATCCGCAAAAACGTC
>JAICPV010000204.1 GCA_025929655.1 Pyrinomonadaceae bacterium | reverse complement strand
GTACTCGATCGTGAGGAAGTTGATCCGAGAAGAATGTTTGCCGTTGGTGAAGCGGTCAATGATGTACGGCGCGGTGATGCCCTGTGTGTCGACAAACTGCGCATAGCGGTCTTCTTCAGTGATCGTTTCCCCTTCCGAAACGACAGTCTTGTAGATCGCCTTGACCGGCATGCCTTCGTCGGCAGTGAATTCGAATTCGACGGTGAAGCCGTCTTTATAGGTTAGTTTGACCGCGTCGTTCCGTTTACCGATCGCCCCCTGGCGGCGGCCGATGTAGGAAAGCTGGGCGTCGCCCTTCCAATAGCCGCGTAGAAGATTGTCGAGGCTCGTTCGAAGGCCGCGATGAAAATTAGCGACCTGTTTTTCGGTCTGAACTTTGATAAGTTCCTGGTCTCCGTCGAACACCCAGCCTGTTTTCCCAGTGTTCGTCTGCACGGACTTGACACCCGCGCCTTTGAATTCCGTCCGCTCTTTATCCGGGAAAACGATCACGTCGACGAACGTCTGTACGGAAACATTCACATTGTCCTTAATAATGCTGAAATTCCCACGGCCGACTTGCGACCGAACGTTCAGATATTTGTCGCCACCGAGAAGCTGAACCGCTTTTTGAACAACGGCGTCGGCCTGATCTGCTGCCGCTTCCTGGGCAAGCGGCGGCGAGTAGAACACAAGAATAATTACTAGGTGTAATGCGATTTTCATTCGGAAATTGGATGCTGACCGCGAACCAAACTAAATTCTTTCTGCGATTATATCAAACACAAATTTGATGTTGTTTTTCACGCGGACCAGGCCGTGGAAAGCGCTTGTTGCTTTGACGCCGAAATCGTCGCGGTCGATGTCGAATTCGCCCTGCGCGCGCAACGTATTTCCCGATAACGTAACGGTCGCCGGTATCTCGATACGTTTCGTGACGCCGTGAAGATTCAAATTTCCCGCGATCACAACCTCGATCGCGCCGTTTTTCAGCCCGCCTTTTACATCGGTGCTTTGAAACGAAATCTCAGGAAACTTTTCAGTCTCGAGCACGATCTCTTTCAGCTCTTTATTGATTATGTCTTTCTGCTGCTGCGTAAAGACCGGATCGGTTTCCTCAAGCGATGCGGCACGAACGGTCATCAACAGCGATGCCGGATTTAACACGTTCGGCGTAAGCGACGCTTCGCCCGAAAAGTCCCGAACGGCGACCCGGTGGCTGTGACCCTTGAACCAAAGCGGCCCGGTCCGGTTCGCGTGAACCATGAAGGTGCTTTTAGCCGCATCGATCCGGTAGCGCGACAGTTGCTGATTGGAAAAACTCGGTGCCGAAGTAAACAAAAGCCCACTCAAAACAGCTCCAATAGCAATGATCAGATACTTCATTTTCGTCCTCCAAACAAAAAGGCCATAGCGTGGGCTATAGCCTTTGATGCTTTGAAATGAAAAATCGTTAGTTCAGGCTCAACACCTCGTTCGGCGTCACCACGATCTCACTGTCGACGGCGTCCACGTGAAATTTCATACCGGACTTCCACTTATTTGTGATCGGCAGTTTGACCTGCTGATCGATATGACGTTTCAGGAAACGGGCGCCATAGGCCGGGCTAAAACCCTTTTCCGTCAGCAGATCGACTGCCGCGTCCGTCACCTCCACGAGCTTGCCCTGTCTCTCCATATTCCGCTGCATTTTCGCCAGATAGATGCGTGCGATATCTCGCACCTCGTCCAGGGTGAGAGGAGAAAAGACGATTATCTCATCGATGCGGTTTCGAAACTCCGGCGTAAACCGTGTCTCCGCGGCCTTCATCACCTCGCCTTTTATCTGTTTGATCTCGCCGAGTGTCTTCTGTCCGAAGCCAAGCGGTTTCTCGTAACGTTTGAAGCTTTCCGATCCGAGATTCGACGTCATGATGACGATCGCATCGGAAAGATAAACCTTCTTGCCGCGTCCGTCTGTGATCCAACCCTCGTCGAACGCCTGAAGGAAAAGATTCATCAGGTACGGCGACGCCTTTTCGACTTCGTCTAGAAGCAGGACCGTATAAGGGTTGTCGCGAAGCTGTTCGGTCAGGATGCCTCCGCGCTCCGATCCGACGATGCCGCGCGGCATGCCGATCAGCTTTTCGATGCCGACCGTTCCGTCGCCGTATTCGGACATGTCGATACGGACCATCTTGCTCTCGTCACCGAACATGAATTCGGCAACTGCCTTCGCAAGCTCCGTCTTTCCGACACCCGTCGGGCCAAGGAAAAGCAGAACACCGTCAGGCGCGTAGTGATTGTCTTTGAGCGGGCCCTTGTTCAAACGGAGCCGTTCAGCGACGGCACGCACCGCGTCCTTCTGTCCGATCACACGCGTTCCGAGATCGATCTCCATCTGCGAAAACCGGTCGGACGTGTCACGGTAGATCATGTCCTTCGGAATGCGCGATTCCTGTGAGATGACGTCGATAATGTGTTCGGGCTTGACGACGAGCGACGCCGGTTCGTTGATCTCGACCTTTACCGAAGCGGTGTCGAGCCACCCGATCGCTTTGTCGGGCAGGTGAAGATTACGAATATACTTCGGCGACATCTCGAGAGCCGTGTTGATAGCCTCGTCCGAGATCGTGACCGAGTAATTCTTTTCAAGCCTCGGCTTGAGACCCATCAGGATCTCGCGGGTTTCATCGATCGTCGGCTCTTCGACCTTGACCAGACGGAAACGTCGTGCAAGAGCTTCGTCCTCGCCGATATATTCTTTGTATTCCGTCGATGTCGTCGCGCCGATTATTCGCAGCTCACCACGTGCAAGCGCCGACTTGAACATGTTCGCCGCATCCGACGATGTACCCAGTGCCGCACCGGCACCGATTATCGTGTGAGCCTCGTCGATGAAAAGGATGATGTGGTGTTTTTCCTTTACCTCGTCGATTATGCCCTTAATTCGCTCTTCGAACATTCCGCGGAGCATCGTGCCCGCGACGAGTCCGCCCATCTGAAGCTGCACGATATGTGAATCGCGAAGCCGGGCCGGAACTTTCTCGGGTTCAAGTTCGATGAGTCGCGCAAGACCCTCGACAACCGCGGTCTTGCCGACGCCCGGTTCACCGATAAGCATCGGCGAGTTCGAACGCTCGCGGTGCGAAAGGATCTCGATCATCTGCAGGATCTCTTTCTCACGGCCGATCGTCGGCGGTATCTTGTCCTGCCGCGCAAGCTTGTTCATCGAGACACCGAAGTGCCGGAGAAAGGACGGGAGCTCGTACTTCTGTCGAGTTCGTTCTTCTTCTTTCTCGCGCTTTCGGATTCGTGTCCGGGCGGTTTGAGCGACCTCGTCCGACGGTACGCCCAGATTCTGAAGAACGTCGTTCAGCACGCTTCGCTCATCGTTCGAGAGAACGTAGAAAATGTCGCTGCCATCAATAACGCGACGACCCTGTGAACGGGCGCGGTCCATGGCTCGCTTGAAAAGCTCGGTTGTTTCGGGGGCGATGCGAAAACCCTTTCCGGTATGCTGCCGTCCCATTTCCATCCGCTTTTCGATCAGCAGCTTTACTGATCGGGGATCGACGGCTAGGTCACGCATCGTGGAAGTGAAGAGGTCGTCCTCTTCGCTGGCGACCGCATGCAGGATGTGTTCGATCGCGACGTAGTTTTGATCGCGCTTTTTCGATTCGCCCAAGGCAGCCTCGAGTACGCGTCTACCGCTCTCGCTAAATTTATCTTTGTATGCGTCTATGTCTGCCATATAAGGTGTTGCTACGAAATCTCAAACATATGATGCGCCCGAGCCAGTGGACGTCCGCCAGATATATTCTAGCACCTAGCGGCGCATCGTTTACAACTCTTTCTGGATCGACAGCAAGCAATGTGCCGTGAGTGGTCTGATCGTCGGTGGATCTTTACGGTTTACCTGCACGAACCCGGGAGAACCTCCCTGAGCTCCAAGTTAACCGGCGTGCACACGGTTTAGCTTCGCTAGGAGCGACATGTTGTAGTTGATCGGTGGCTCTTCCGTTAGAGCTCCGTAGGAGCGGCACAGCCAATTCATGTCGCTCCTATGGAGCTCCCTACTTTCTCAGCCATTTCCTACGGACGTTTCGCACCAAGTGGACCTTAGGCTGGCCGGCAAAACGCCTCAGGTTGGGAGGAACCGCCCCGGATTCTCGCGTGTGACGCACGGTCCATTTTTTTCTTGCTTTTGCATGGCGATTTGTCTAACATTCTCGGCCAAAGCCAACACTCAGCATTCGGTTCGCCTCCTCTGGCGGCCGGAATCTGTTTCGATGACACTAGCGATCCCACGGGTAGGTTTTCGAGCATGACGCGGCCCGTCTTTCACGGCCATCGCACGAGATCGGTGCTCGCTATTGGCGCCGGTCGGTCCTGCCGCTCGCAACAACAGCGGCGCTTAACCAATAAGGAGAATCATGAAATCGTCATCCCACGGGCGTTTTACGAGCGCCATTTCCACCCCGTCCCGTCCAACTCTTAACCTGATCTTCATCGTCATGCTGCTCATACCTGCAGCATTTACATTCGCCGCGCCGGGAGTCTCGATTAGAGAGATCTTCGGCGGACACGTTACGAGTGCCGCCCGATCGACACCGAACAAAAGCGTTGTGATCAAAGCAGCCGCGCCGGCGACACTCGACCCGGCTCCGCAGACACTTCCGTACGTCGAGGATTTTTCGTCCCTCGCCCATTCATCGACAGCATATCCGGCGGGCTGGCAAGGCTCGCAGATCGGAGCCGGACTTTCGGCCGGAGCGAGCGGTACGTTCAAGACGATCGAGCCGGCAAGCGATCTCGGCCTGACCGCGAACGGCAGCGCGTCGAGCACGGCTGGCGCGATCCACAATTACAACGGTAAGATCGGAGCACTGTCCACCGGTTCCGCTGATCCGTCCATCGGTTTGGCCGTCGACACCACCGGGCACACTGGCGTAATGATCACGTTCGACGTTATGACCATTCGAAATCCCTACAACGGTACGACGAACACGCGGATCAACGAGGTTGATCTGCAATACCGGATCTGTGCCTCGCTGCCTTGTTCCGGTGCGTTTGCTTCGGCAAGCATTACACCCGGCATCTACCAGAACAACACTACCGCGCAAACGAGCGGCACAGCTCCGCAAAAATCCGAGACGAAAATGATCGAGCTTCCGGGAGCGGCTGCTAACCAGGCCAATGTGCAGCTGCGTTGGGTTCAACGCGATGTGTCCGGGGGCGGCTCCAGACCGAGCTTCGCGCTGGATAACGTTTCCGTTATCGGCCTGACCGGGTGC
>JAICPV010000534.1 GCA_025929655.1 Pyrinomonadaceae bacterium | reverse complement strand
TCGAGCCCGGCCTCCTTCGCACGCTGGATCATTAGCTCTTCGTTGATCAGGTTCGCGATCAGTTCGCCCTGTTTTTCGTCAACCTCTTTTTGTGCCGCGGCCCGGTCTTTCCCCTGCTGGACGCGGGAATCAACTATATTTTTGATCTCGCGCTTCACCTTCGAAAGCGTGATAACGTCGTTGTTGACCTGAGCAACCACCTCATCCACGACCTTTGTCTCAGTTTCCTGCCCGAAAACCGCAACTGAGGCCGTCAAACAAAGCGCCGCGGCCAATGTATTAAGAAAATATTTCACTGTAAAAAGGCTCCCAAACTGGTGTTTGATTTAATCGACCATTTGATGCAGACCGGCCGCTGCGGGTTCGAAACGTTATCCGGAAAATCCAACCTGAAACGAGCCGCGCATTAAAACTTTGTAGATATTAGCAGGTTTTCCGCAGGACTGCCTGCCGCTCGGGACCCCAAATACGTGCAAAACAAATCAAAATCGGTGTTTCATCGAGTGCTCGTCTTGTTCGCCGTTTGTATCGGGGCGTTCGGTCTGTTTTATTCGTCGCTCATATTTACTGCTTCACCGCTCACTTCCGAGCAGGCTCAAAGGGTCGAAACGGCGATCTCGATCATAGAAAAAAGGGGATTTATCAACGAGGCGTATCTGCTGCGCGATCTAGCGACCTTTCGCGGGAACGACAACTGGCTGAACGCCACGGTTGCGAAAGAGAACGCCTACGCGGCGACGAACTATCCTTTCGCGATAATCACGCTCTATCCGGACTTTTTCACCTACCCCGAAGACGATATTGAAAGGGCTGCCGTTCTGTTGCATGAAGCGCGTCATTTGAAGGGTTACGGCGAAGAGGACGCGTACGAGTTCGTTTGGCGCAACAAGAAATATCTGGATTGGACGGAAGAGAGATACGGAGACTCCGTGGTATGGCTGAATATTCGCAAACAAACGCGGGAAATGGCCCCGAATCTATTTGTTTGCGCTTTCCTCCCGCAAGGTGACTGTACGCATGAACGCAGATTCTAAGTTATTGACTCGATTAGGCGAATCGAGCCTACTAATGGGTTTTCGTCCCCAGCGGCGACTCTCAATATTCCATTAGGCGAAAAGCTTGTGTCGCCGTTCGCATTTACGATCTCCATCAGTCTTTCGGGCGCTACCTTGGTCGTTTCAGCAAACTTGATCGCGATGTCGTCTCCGGCTTTGTCGATCGAAACGATCCCGCCGCGCTCCGCCAGCTTTCGAAGCCGTCCATAAAGAAACAGGTTCTCGACCGACGCGGGAATTCGGCCATATCGGTCCTCGATCTCGCTTCGGATCTTCATCAGCGACTCCTCGGACTCCGCCGAAGCGATCCGCTTGTATGTGCGGAGCCGCTGACTGGCTTCAACTATGTACTCCTTCGGGATCGCCACATCGACCCCGACATTGATGGACACATTAATCTCGTCCGCGATCTCGTCGCCACGCATTTCAGCGATGGTCCGTTCGAGCATTTTTGTATAAAGGTCGAACCCAAGCGCGTCGAGATGCCCGGACTGCTGGCCGCCGAGAATATTCCCCGCGCCTCGCAGCTCAAGGTCCAGGGCAGCAAGCCGAAATCCAGCGCCCAGATCTGAAAACTCTCTGATCGCGCTCAGTCGGCGGCGAGCGATCGGCGTCAATTCCAATTCACTCGGTATCAATAAATACGCGTAAGCACGTCGGTTCGAACGGCCCACTCGTCCGCGCAATTGATAAAGCTGCGAAAGCCCGTAATTGTCGGCGCGGTTGATGATGATCGTGTTCGCGCGGGGGATATCGATGCCGTTTTCGATGATCGTCGTCGCGACAAGAATATCGTATTTGTAGTCGATGAAATCGAGCATCACCTGCTCCATTTCCTTCTCATTCATCTGACCGTGGCCGATGGCGATGCGTGCGTTCGGGACGATCTTTTGTATCAGCGCGGCGATGGGCTCGATCGATTCGACACGGTTGTGGATGAAGAAGACCTGACCG